>JAPLFP010000087.1 GCA_026390585.1 Ignavibacteriales bacterium
GGATTGTTCTTTAATCAAGGCGCTATCGAAAACAGCTCTGTCATCAATTTCAATTCCGATAACTGTCAGCTCACGAACGCCGCGATCGTGGACTACAATCCTGCGCAATTTGAAACGGGTTACTACTGGGTATACTTCAAAGGGAACAACAATAGACTGGATCACTGCTACCTCAAGGGGAAAAGCAACACGAATCCGCTGATCGGGAATGACGAAGTAAATGCGAGACACAACAAAGTAGATCATTGCTACATCAAAGACATACCGTATGTCGCAAACAGCAATGGCAGAGAGATCATGCGGATTTGGGGATATGGTCACAACGATGAGATGGGAGACGATGGCGCATACTTCATCGTTGAATACAATCTGTTTGAACGAGCTCATGGTGAAGGAGTGGAGATCGTATCACTCAAATCGAACTACAATACTGTGCGCTACAACACCGTGCGTGCCTCGAGAGGCGGTCTTGTCGGAAGAAGGGGGAAGAACAATACGTTCGAAGGCAATTTCATTCTCGGTGACAACCAGGAAGGCACGATAGGAATTCGCGTGGCCGGTCCAAATCACCGCGTCGTCAACAATTATGTGAGCGACGTTGCAGAGGACGGACTGAGGTTGATCATCGGTGAATACTATGAGAAAAGTCTGACGGCCAGTCTCAAACCCAAAAAGAAAGACCTGCCCAAGTATGTTCAGGTGCGAGATGGTTACTTCGCACACAATTCGTTTGTGAATATCGGAAACAATGGCATTGATATCGGGTTCAGCTACAAGAATCAATGGCCGGATGTGCAAATGGTGCTACTCCCCGAAAACAATCGCTTTGTCAATAACCTGGTTTATCGCTGTGGCAAGAAAGCTATTACAATGGCGGCTCAGGACAAGAATCCTCCGCTGGATTTTCTCACGTTCAGACCCAACCAGTTTGAACGAAATATCGTGTTCGGAGGAGAGGTCGACCTTAACCCCATTCCTTCGGGTATCGAGAGTATCGATCCGAAACTTGCTCTGAGTAAAGATGGATTGTATAGGCTTTCTAAGAGCAGCCCGGCGATAAACAGCGGCGCCAATTCTGATGTCAAGGATGATATGGACGGTCAAATCCGGGATGACAAGAAAGACGTCGGTGCAGATGAATTCAGTGAGACAAAGTCCATGCGCCATCCTCTTACTGCAAATGAGGTGGGGCCAGAATGGATCGTGAAGAAGAGGAATGCAGGTGAAAAGTTCTGAGGCAAGGAGTTTTAGAAGACACGGAGTGCGCGGCTCAGGTCTCGTTCGCTCCACCAAACGCAGTCGAACATCGAAACAAGGCAAACGTACAATGAAAACTCTGCCTTTCATGCTCTTGTGCATATTCATCGTATCTCATGCACACAGTCAGACCGTCCCGCTCACACCGGCCGACTGGATTGCTGAGTTTGAAAATCCTGCCGGGTCACGCCTTCAGATCCAGAACGACATGATCGAAGTGGATGCGTCAGCAGGAGCGACTGTCTGGTACAAAAAGAAGCTCTCTGGGAATCTCAACATCACATACGATATTGTAATTGTCGACTCGGGCGAGAGAAATGATCGCGTCTCGGATCTCAATGCTTTCTGGATGGCTTCTGATCCTTTGCGGGATACGCCTTTCAAGAGGAACGGCAAGTTCTCCTCCTATGATGACTTGGATTTGTACTATGCCGGTGTCGGTGGGCATGACAATACAACGACGCGGTTCAGGAGATATCGCCATGGGACCGACAAGTCTGTTGTGAAAGAATACACAGACAAGGACCATCTTCTCGAGGGGAACAAAGTGTACTCTGTGAAGATCATGGTTCGGGACGGACGGACATCGTTCTTCATCAATGGCATACAGTACTTTGATTATGTCGATCAAAAGCCGCTGACAGAGGGGTACTTCGCGTTCCGAACAACGAAGAGCCGCCAACGAATTTCCAAGTTCGCCGTAGAATTGCTGTCGCCGAAGAGCAACAAGGGACTCACTGCCGGAGATGTCAGTCCGTCCGATTCGGTTGCCCTCGACAATGAGTATTTCAGGGTCCTGAAGAATTCCGCCGTTTGCACAACAGCGCATTCTCCCAATTTCGGAACGCGGGTTATCGTTGCACTCAGCGACGTGACAATTGAAAGCAGCAAAGGCACATTGGTACTTCAGCGAGGAAAAATCGCGGTGTTCCTGGCGCACGAATCATACAAAAGCCCCACTGGCGAGTTCTTTGAAGTAGCGTTCAAGACAAACCATCCTCCCCTCAAAGCGCC
>JAPLFP010000056.1 GCA_026390585.1 Ignavibacteriales bacterium
TTTTCAAATGAAACAAAATACGGGCAAGGGTTTTTCTACGACAAGAATGAAGACAGGTTGGGAAAACAGGCCATGGACATTTTCTCATCAAAACTCGCCGCAACTGAGAAATTCCTCATGCTTGAACGCGTCGATCTTGCCCAGCTCAGCAAAGAAAAAGAAATGGCAAAACTCAGTGAAGCGAACATTCCTGCTGACTATTTGATTCTTGGATCAGTGACAGAATTTGGAAGGAAGACTACAAGCGATGTTGGTATCTTAAGCCGAACAAAAAAGCAAACAGCGTATGCCAAGGTAAGCGTAAGACTGGTTGATGTGAGAACCAGTCAGATTATCTATTCAGAAGAAGGTGAGGGTGAAGCCTATTCTGAAGCTGGGACCGTATTAGGAATGGGGACCACGGCAGATTACGATGCAACGTTGAATGATAAGGTAATTTCAGCGGCCATTGCGAAACTCGTAAGCAACATCTCAGAGAACTTGCTGAACAAACCATGGCGATCATACATACTGTCTTTCAGTGACGGTAACTATATCATATCTGGTGGAGCGTTACAGGGGATAAAAGAGGGAGATATGTTTACCGTATACAAAAGGGGGCAAAAAGTGAACAACCCTCAGACGGGCATTCCGATCGAACTTCCTGGAAAATCCATCGGAAAGATTCAAGTCGCATCAGTCGTCCCAGGTGAAATTACCACTGAGCTGTCAATCTGCAACAAGGTGTCGGGCGAGCTGCCCACGGACGGATTCGCAGAACTATATGTCCAAGACAAATGAGAATAGGAGGACATCATGAGGTGGAAAATGCTGTTGCTTGTCTCACTGTTCTTTTCGGCTTGCGGAGGATACTCTGAAGGTGTATTGCAGAAGGCCGAAAAGGGTTATCTGAAATTCGTTGGCAACGTCCAGAATGTCACAGTGGTGATTGATGGCGGCGATGCTATTTCGCTTGAAGCTAAGAATCAAGTCTATCAAGTCAAACCCGGACGACATGAAGTAAAAGCAATGAGGGACGGGCAAATGATCCTGAATAGGATTCTTGTTGTGGACAACCAGACAACGGTGGAGGTAGAGATACCATGAAAGCCAAGACCTTATTGTTCATGTTGTTTGTTGGGCTTCTTGCTGGGTGTGCGACAAACAAAGACATTTTTTATTGGGGCGACTATTCGGAGTCACTTTATGCGTACAAAAAGAATCCGGACGACAAAACCCTTGCTGCGCATAAAAAAACTCTGCTCGATATCATTACCGTATCGCCAAAACAGAATCGACCTGTTCCTCCTGGAGTGTATGCGGAGTATGGATACCTTATAGTCAAAGAGGGGAAGCAGGCTGAAGGGCTTGAATACCTGAATAAGGAGGAAACCCAATACCCGGAATCAAAAATCTTCGTAGAACGATTGAAACAAGAGCTCCAGGGAGGGAAAAAATGAAGAACTTTTTGATATGCCTCTGTGGGATAAGTGCAGTATCACTGCTTGGATGCAATCCCTATGTAACAAAACAGGAATTTGCCCCCAAGATGTATTCTGAGCGGCCAACTGCAATTCTCGTTTTGCCCCCGGTCAACAAATCAACGGCAGCAGATGCAAAGGACTACTACACAACCACCATCGCTGGACCGTTAACGAACTGCGGTTATTATGTCTTCCCGATTGAAGTCGTCAACGATGTGCTGAAGCAAGAAGGGCTCTTCGACACCGAGACAATGGCAAACGTGCCAGCACAGAAGTTCAAGGAATACTTTGGTGCGGAAGCTGTCCTTTTCGTTACCATTTTGCAATGGAACACATCATATCTCATAACATCTGGAAGCGTAACGGTCAAGTTGGCCTGTGAGTTGAAATCCACTACGACGGGTGAGGTTCTGTGGTTCTATGATGACGTAGTATCGGTAAATACAACAGGAGATAGTGGTGGGGCGGGCGGATGGGCGGGACTCCTTGTTCAAGCAGTGACAACAGCGATCAAGACAGCGACTACTGACTACGTCCCTTTGGCCAGAAAGGCGAACGAAAAAATACTGATTGCTTTTCCATTTGGAAAGTACAACAGCTTATTTGGGCAAGACGGCGGGGTGAGAATCGAAAAGAAGAAGGTTCAGGAAAGCAAGAAATGAGCGGGGATCATTTGGTCGCAATGTCGTGATTTGCCCGGGCTGGTAGGGCTGATAAGGCAAGGTTCAACTCCTTGGGCGTGTGTTGGTCTCATAGCCTTCTTTCTAATTTCATTCATGCGGTTTATTAGCCTGAAACTACTGGTGAAATGCAACCACCGAAAGGAGGATACACACATGAGGACAAAGACACATCGGAAACGATTGCTTGGTATATCTATAGCTGATACATTTTGGGCTATGAGTGCCAGCTACGCTGCCGGTTCCCTTTCAGCCCGAGCATGTCAGGCAATCAGGGAACGGCCGACGTGATATGGTTATGCTAATGGAATGGCAGCCACAAGTACTATTGACGATTTGTCATCCTGCTGCCTGGTCGCATAAATGAATGACCAGTCCTACGTGGGATTCGCGGATGAATCACAGCATAATGTGGGTCGTTACCGGGGGGTTGGCCTACTCACTTTGCCAATTTTACGACTCAACGATTTGCGGAAAGCGCTAACAATGCTACGCATGGCATCGAGCGTTTCGGAGATGAAATGGAACAAGGTGCGGGTGCACAGAATGTACCATCATCTATTTGCAAATGTACTTTCAAATCGTTGGCCAAATCAAGGTGAGTGGGAATTGTTCCCCGACGAGAATTCAGCTGTCAATTGGCCCGATGTGCAATACTATTTGACAGGAAAGAGTATACGCACGGTTGTGACCGAAGCATCTCTATTTACGAAAGGCTTTGCGTTGGAACTGCGGCGAGAATTTCGCCTTAAGGACATTGTGCCAGTGTAATCCAACACAGCCCGAGCTGTTTTCAGACGGTCAATTGAAAGATATTTCAAGTAGTAGAGAGAGGGAGAAGTTCACGGTTCTCAGGGAGTTTGATTGTTTGAGCAAGAGATCAAAGCTCGGAATTAGTCTCAGGGAGAATCGGGGTTTGAGAACGCATAATCCTTCAAATCCGATAAACTTCTGGCATTACATACCTCAGAGCGAGAAGGACAAAGCGCCGACGAGATGCGCCCAATGACATTTCAAATATGGACCGTTGCAGAAAGTCGATTGGCATTTTTTGTCATTTTCGGACGCTTGCCTTTGTTCGATGCGCTGGCTACCTTGCATCACCCTCTCGCACCGATTCTTCTTCCCGCAGTACGGGCAAGCCCTTTGCCCAACGGAGATTTCGATGAAGAAACGAATCTGCTTCTTGCCCATCTGCTTGCTTTCTATCTTGGCTGTCCCATCGCTTGCCCAATGGGTACAAACCGCTGGCCCTTCCGGCCCGCTCGGTTGTTCCATACAAGACCTTGCCGTTTCCGGCACGTATCTTTTTGCCGGGACTTATGGAGGCGCCGGCGTCTTTCGTTCCACTGACAACGGCACAAACTGGACACTGGCCAGTACCGGCTTGACGAATATCTATATTCGCCGCCTCGTTGTCAATGGCACAAATCTATATGCAGCGACCCTCGGCGGAGTCTTTCGTTCCACCGATAACGGCACAACCTGGACTGCCGTGGGTTCCGGCTTGACGGATGTCTATTCGTTGATCGTCGACGGAACGAATATCTATGCCGGGACTGTTGGCGGCGGCGCCTTTCGCTCCACCAACAACGGAGCGAGTTGGACATCAATCAATACCGGCTTGATACCGACGTTTGTAAATGCTCTTGCCGTTTCAGGTACAAATCTCTTTGCCGGCATTGCTGATGTTGGTTCCCCCGGGGGCAATGGCGGTGTCTTTCGTTCCACCAACAACGGCACAAGCTGGATTCCAACCAGCTTGATGAATGCTAATATTAACGCTCTTACCGTCTTCGGCGCGAATCTCTTTGCCGGGACTAATGGTGGTCTCTTTCGTTCCACCGATAACGGCACAACCTGGACTAGCGTCCTTGCCTCTGGTGTTAGGTGCCTCATCGTCAACGGGAGGGATCTCTTTGCACACTCACTCTCAGACGTTGTTCGTTCCACCAACAACGGTACAAGCTGGACAGCGGTCAATACCGGTTTGACTGGTAATTATAGTATCTCACTCGCCGTAAGCGGCACGACTCTGTTCGCAGCAGGAGATTGTATCGTATGGCGACGCTCCCTAAATGACTTCATGTCTATAGTCAATCCGCCTGATGGCGCGGGCGGTATCACATCGCAATATGCTTTTAAATGGAACATCAATACTCAAGCATTAGCGTATGCGTTCCAGGTTTCTACCGACCAGAATTTCTCAAGTCTTGTCGTTAATCAATATACAACCGATACTACCTACATCGTCTCTGGCCTTCTGCCTGCCACAGTCTATTACTGGCGGGTGAGAGCAGAGAACTCAACTTGGGCCTCAGATTGGGGAGGTGGATATTTCACGACCAAAATAACAAGCACTCCCCAATTATCAAGCCCAGCATCGGGGGCAACGCTTGTGAGTGTGACCCCGACACTCAGTTGGACCTCCGTCATCTCCACTGCAAGTTATACTCTACAGCTGTCAACTCAACCCACTTTTGATGTACTGGTATACTCAAAGGACATGACAAGCACAAGTGTCATTCCACCCCAACTTCAGCGTGCGACAACCTATTACTGGCGAGTTAGGGCACAGACCCCTGGAGATACGACGGTTTGGTCATCTATTGGAAGTTTCACCACTGTTCCCAATGCACCGAACAGAATCATTCTCAACTATCCTGATTCAACCAAACAAAACGCCTACCAAAATGACTGGCTTCTCTGGCAAGGAGATGCTACAGCCACATCGTATCTCGTTCAGATCTCTCAGAGCCCGTTGTTCGCCTCAATATTCGATAGTTCAACCGTGATGAGTGCAGGGTACAGGAATCCGAGCAAGGTGTTCGCATCAGGTTCAACCTACTTTTGGCGTGTCAAAGGTTCAAACGTCGGCGGCGACGGACAATTCTCTTCAGTATGGTCATTCAGGGTCGGCAGTGCAGTTAGAGTACCGGCTACATCGTACTCATCTTCAATTTTGGATCATGGAAGAGTCAAGGTTGGTCAATTTAAAGACACAGTGCTGACGGTCTCAAACATTGGGACTGATACCCTCCGAATCCAGAACATTTCTTCAAACAGCAGTGAGTTTGGTGTTCGACCCACCAGTAGAATTATTGCACTCGGCCAATCGTTTTTGGATACAATTCGTTTTGTGCCCGCAGCGATTGGGATGAGAACTTCAAGTGTAATCGTCAGCAGCAACTCATCAACCGGCTCAGATACTATCAAGGTTTCTGGTTTCGGGTATGGGCAGGGAGTCGCATCGATCAATGCTTCAAGCGTCCTGTTGGGAAACGTCAAGGTCGGTCAATACAAGGACACGACGATAACCATCACAAACACCGGAAATGACACATTGAAGATCGCGAGCATTACCTCATCGAGTTCTATCTTCTCTGTTTGGACTACGAATAAGGCTATTCCACCGGGTCAATCAATCGTGGACACCATTCGGTTTACTCCAACGAGCATTGGAACAACAAACGCTGCTATCGCTGTCAGTAGCAACTCACCAAGCTCACCCGATACCGTCAAGATCTCTGGGTTCGGATATGGAGAGGCAGCCGTAAGCATGAGCACATCAGTGATCTCGTTCGGGATCATAAGAGTATGGCAGTACAAAGACACGGTGGTTACCATTTTGAATCAGGGCAACGATACCTTGAAGATCCAAAGTGTGTACGTTTATGGCGGAATGTTCAGTGCTCGCCCATTCTCGGGATTTGTGCCTCCTGGCAAATCGTTTAATGATACCATCCGCTTTTCGCCGAGTACGTACGGGAATATGCAAGCTACGTTCGTTTTGACGAGCAATTCGGTGAGCGTAGGGGATACTATTAGCTTATCAGGAGTTGGGCTTGCAGCAGCGTTGAAGTTCAATGTCGTCAGGATGGACTTCGGGTTGGTGTTGTTGGGGAAATCTAAAGACACGGCAGTGACTGTTTTGAATCAGGGAAACGATACCTTGAGAATCTCGTCAATTACGTGCAAGCACCCTGCTGTCATTTCCACAATCACATCCCTCATGATTCCACCAGGTGGGTTTGCGATCGATACTTTTCGATTTGTTCCGCAGACCGTGGGGCCCGTGTTGGGCACCATGCTTTTTGTGAGTAATGGACTGACGACGTACGATACGCTGCGGGTCATAGGCTCTGGAGTGACTACCACTACAGGAATTGCACAAGAAGGAATCCCCTCAGAGTTCAGACTTCAGCAGAACTACCCGAATCCATTCAACCCGAGCACGTCCATCAGCTACTCATTGCCAAAGGCCTCCATCGTTTCACTCAGAATCTTCAACGCACTCGGTCAAGAAGTTGTATTGCTCGTTTCCGAGCGGAAAGAAGCGGGCTACTATCAAGCGACGTGGAACGCCTCAAACGCTCCCAGCGGCATCTACTTCTATCGCTTGCGGGCAGGAGAATTCGTAGAGACCAACAAGATGATATTGTTGCGCTAAGGGCACTGCGGTTTGCCTAGGCGTTAGGCGCAACTGTCTTAAACACCATGAACGACGAATATTCAAACTACTTCGCGGAAGCCTCTGGCACGGTCACCAGATTTGCGGATACGCTCACGGGCTGCCAATTCGATGAGAGGCTTGAGGCCATTGAGGTGTTTGCTCTGCAGGCTCTGGCTGTAGATCGAGATCATTGTCGCGCGATTGCCAATCTTCTTCGGGAAGGTCTTTTCGCAGAGCCTATCATCATTTCTCGCTCTCTCTTCGAACTGCATTTTGATATTCAATGGATTGTGCGAGGTGATACTCGCGAAGAAAAGCTCGAACGCACATACCGGCTTGAGGCGACTCCATACTTTGAATTTGCCAAGGAAGTTCAACTTATCGAGGAAAATTTCAAAGGTCCGGATCCCAGTTGGAGCCCTCGAAAGGTCAAAGAATTCCGCGGCATGCTGGACAAGATCAAAAAGGACTCTCCATTTCTCCTACGCACAGATATCCACACTCACGAGCAATTCAAGAAGGCACCTGCGCTCACGGATCGAATGTCTGCCAAAGAGCGTCTTCGATACTATCAGCTCTATCGGTTCCTCTCCTTTTTCACACATCCGACCCCTTCGATGAAACAGGTCTATCTGAAGCTGGTCCCAACAGAGCAATCTGTCCCGGAGATGATTGATGAGCCCCTAAAACAGACGCTTGCTTACACAATGATATTCGTCGCGAACATATGCAGCTACTGCCTTGAGATCTTCAAGTCGCACAATCCTGGTGTGGCGGGAGTCCGAAATGATTGCTGTGCAATTCTAAAAGCGCTAATTGACAAAACTAACAAAGGCTATTTCCGCACGTCTTCTGAGGTCGTCCCCAAGTCCTAGAAATGCAAAACAGCTTCCTATGACAACCAGTAAACAGACGCTCGCGGGCTTTTATGTAAGGAGTCAAGCCTCGTGTTCTTTTTTTTGAATGGACTCCCTTGAGAACGGTTGATCATTCAAGAAGGCTTTTATTAGTAGACATCTCTATTGTGTTAG
>JAPLFP010000316.1 GCA_026390585.1 Ignavibacteriales bacterium
GAAGCGACGACTGCATTGACGACATCCATGGTCGGCATGGGATCCTTCGCCGGAACGAGGCCGCGCCGCACTGCTTCTCGGCGCACGGGTCCCCAGACCCCAAAGGGCCGAACTTTGGTGTAGAAGCTGACGAGCGTTTCCATGTCCGCCGGTCTCGTGAGGAACGTGATAAGCACCGTCAGGGCGAAACATGAAAGCATGAGAAACACGATCGCCCAATGGAGCGGCAGGTCATTCAAGAGAACTTTCTGCACCACCACCACTCCTGTGGAAGCAACCATACTCCAGAGGAAGGCCCTTGCGCCAAATCTCCACCAATGCCATCGGAGAGCTGCGGGGACCAAAATCATTGTCAGCATGACATACAGCAGAAGCTCCCACGCAGACACGATCTGTTCGTACATGAAGCTCATTCCGATTCCGACCAGGATCACAACCGACGAGGCCAGCATTCCGAGACGAACCAACGATTGTTCAGGCAGGTTTTTTGCGAAATATCTTTTCAGGAAGTCGTTGAGGACGACACTACTGGTAACGTTGATGATTGCGCTCAGCGTGGACATCAATGCCGCCAGCAGAACGGCCATGAACAATCCGGCGATGCCGACAGGCAAGTTCTTGACGACCAGGGGCAGGATCTTTTCTGCGTCGAAATTCGCCATAGACCCCAAGTAATGCACGCCGAAGCACAGAAAAGATCCGACGATAAGCCAGCGAACGGTGTGACCGAGAGTCCACGCGAAGGCCGAGAGTGATGCCTCGCGCGGGCTCTTTGTCGTAAGGAAAAACGTGAAATCCCATCCAAGTGGACCGCAGAGCAGTTTGATGAACATCCAGAGTACACCGGCAATCATCAATGGGCCGAAAGCGAAGTACTGGTGGTAGGTGGCGGGAGCCTGCGTGAGATAGTCATTCCAGAGACTCCAGGTGGGAGTGAGCGATCCCCACTCCGGCGTCCGCGCGGCGATTGTCGTCATTCCGTCGGGGAGCTGCAGCGCTGCGATGCTCAATCCGATTGCGCCGATGATGATGAGGATTGTCTGAAAGATGTCGGTCCAGATCACTCCGAAGAGGCCTCCGAAGGTGACATAAATACCGACGACCGCGAAGATGATGGAGGTCGATGCCCAGCGGGGCAACGGAACAAATTCTTCTGCGAATTTACCTGTTCCGACGGCCACGTACATGAGAGTCAGCATCATCGACAGCAGGATGAACGCTGCAACCGCGACGCGAAGATGCTCCGTCTCCCGGGTTTCGCCGAACCGGGTCTGGTTCCACTCTGCCAGAGTCATGACGCCGGACCTCCGGATGTACTTCGCCTGGTAGGCCATGTAGATCGCCATCATAAAGAATCCCCAGGCAATGTGGAGTATCCAGACAGATTTCAACCCGACGTAAAAAAGCAACCCGGTGATGAGCATTGTTCCCCCAATATCAACATAACTCGAGCAGCCAGAGAGCCCCACCATCCACCACGAGACCTCGCGATCTGCAAGGTAGTATGCGTCCAGTCTTTTCATCGCGCGTTTCCTGAACCATACCCCAACTTGCACTGTGATGATCATGTAGACCGCGACGATGACGAGGTCGAGAGGTTGAAGTGTCATGGGAATGCCTTGATGTGTGCAGTGATGACGCGAACAATGGATTTACCCGAGCACGGCTTCGGCCATGGCAGCGATGTTGCGTGGGGGGATATCGGGCAACAGGGCTTCGTGACTGGGGCTGGCGATCCAGCCGGGACCAAAGATGTCTTTCAGTCGTCGCACCTCGTGGCGTATCTCTTCCGGCGTGCACTTGACGAGGAGTTCCTGGGTGTCGATGCCACCGAGGAACGCAATTCTTCCTCCGAAATCGCGGACCAGTGTCTCGGCGTCCATGCCGAAGGCTTTCGCCTGGAGCGGGTGAAGACACTGTACACCCGCGTCGATCAGCCGGTCGATCACCAAATGCACCGATCCGCAGGAATGCGTGATCACCTGCAGTCCGTGCCGCCGGGCTTGCCCGGCGAAACGGCGGATCCCGGGAAGAACAAATTCGTCGAACTGGTGCGTCGAAATGAGCACATCCCGCTGCGTGCCGAAATCATTGCCGAAGAAGAATCCGTCCATCAGATCCCCTGCCTGCGTAAACAACAGCTCGTTCGCCGCGGTATAGAATGCGCAAACGTGATCGGTCACGGCGTGCACGATCTCCGGGTGCGTGTACATTTTCGTCAAATAGCTCTCAGCACCAAAAATGTCCATCACATCATGAAAGAACGACGTCCAGAATCCGCTGGCCCGGTAGAATCCCTCCGCGTTGCGCAGGGTCTGCAAGCATTCTGTGAGGTTGATGTACCTGACGTCAGGCCAACTGTACGATTCCACTTCATCCAGACTCTCGCATTCCGAGAGCGGGCCGGCCTCTCCCAGGGATTTCTTGTATTTCCACAAGTCAAAAATCCCCTTTCCCTCTGGATGTTGATATGACGATTCAAGGAAGAGCGGCGTGATCCAGCGAAAATCGTCCCCGACTTTGAGCTGCAGCTCATCAAGGGTCGATGTCCCGAAGTACTTGTGATAGATGGGGAGTGTGTCGGGGTGCGGATTCCCCAGCCAGAACCCGCAACGGTCGGCCGGTGACCCGCTGATGATTGTCCGGATGCGATCTCGGCTGGTCATGCGAACTCGAAGTGTGATCAAACAACGAACGGCAGATGATACTAGTGAATTGTCGCTGGAGAATCAAGGATGCCGGCTGGCTACCCATGGGGCTCCTGAGTCCTGCGCGGCCCATATCCGCGGATGCTGGGTCAATCACTCACCAGTGAAATGAAGGTGTGGCGCTTCCATGGGTATTGCTGGATCGAGAGTCTATCGTTCGATCAAAGCTCCAGATCACCGTCATCCGTTCACGGAGAACCACAGCTGCCATCCGAGTCAAATCGACTTGCCTTATCGACCCCGGTTTCGTATACTAGTGCCACTTCTAATAATAGATCTTGTAGTCAAAAAGGCACAGTGCCCGTTTCCAATTGGATGTTCTTTATCGAAAACACAAGATGACTTTCTGGAAACGGCACTAGCTCCACCTTCCGGGCTTCCCTTATCAGAGGTGCGGCTGCAGATACCCGACGGCACACCGATTCACCCAGGAGAATCCAAACAACCATGCTCTCCGTCTCCTCCCTCTCCAAATACTTCGGCGCCGTCAAGGCGGTCGATTCTATCTCGTTCACCGTAAAACCGGGGGAAATACTGGGGCTTGTTGGTCCGAATGGCGCTGGCAAGACTACAACCCTCCGTTGCCTCTGCGGAATCCTCACGCCAGATGCAGGCACAATCACCGTTGGCGGTCATGATCTACGCACAGATGACCTCGCGGCAAAACGTCTGCTGGCCTTCATCCCTGAGACTCCAAGCCACTACGATCTCCTCACCGTACGAGAGCAGCTCCGTTTCATTGCCATGTGTTACGACACGGTCGATGAATTCGATGCAAGAGCTGACGAGTTACTCCAACGATACAGTTTAAAAGAGAAGGAGGATTCTCTCGTTGTGGAGCTCTCGAAAGGGATGAAGCAGAAACTCGCAATTGCATCAGCGCTCATCCACCGCGCTTCGATCTTTCTTTGCGACGAGCCGATGGTAGGGCTCGATCCCCAGGGACAGCATTCCTTCAAGACAGAGATTCAAAACCTTCGGGCCCTCAACCGCAGTATAGTCGTGAGCACTCACCTGCTTGAAACGGCTGAGGCCCTCTGCGATCGTATTATCATCATGCAATCAGGAAGGAAGCTGTTCGAGGGGACGATGGCCGAGCTTCGCGCCCAGACTGATATGCACGCTCACAGCCTGGAAGAGATTTTCCTGAAACTTACAGCACCGACAGTGGCATGAGTCCATTTCTGTACCTTCAGATCCTCAGAATCAAGAACGCCTTTCGCCGTTCATTCAAGACGCCGGTACGTGGTTTCATGACGGTGCTGCTTGTCGGGTATTGCCTTATGTTCCTCTTCCTTTTTGTTACAATGAAGGAGCACAAGGCAAAGGAAGGGCAACCGCTCGATATGCACTTTCCGATCGCTCTCCTCACCCTCGCGCATCTCGTTCCTCTTCTTTATACGCTGCCGCCTCCAAGGTATCTGCACACGATCTTCTCGGAAACCGATGTCGCGAATCTCTACCAGGCACCGATGCAGCCATGGCGCGCCTTCAGGTTCTTTTTGTTCAGCAGGACATTCGCGGCCTTTTGCGTCTTCTTTTTGATCTTTGCCTTCTACGGCTATTGGACACTTGGCCTAAGCATGCCGGGGATCTTTGGCCACGCGCGAGAAGGGAGTCATTTTCTCTGGAATATTTTCTATGTGGCTGCGATTCTGCCAACGCTCATCGGACTCCTGTTCTGGCGACTCATATTCGATATACGACGCGAGTTCAACTTGATCCCGAGCTATTTCTATCGGGCCTTGATGTTCATTTCCCTGGGCTCTATCGCAACCATCGTTGCATACTCCACTGTGCAGGCTTATGTGGCGGGATTGGGTTTCCAGGTCGGACTTGTGAACTCCACTGAGTCGCTGCCGTTGACCGTGCTCCTTGCGCCGTTCAAAGTTCTCGCTCAGCTGTTCCTGATGCAGGCCGATCTGGCCTCGGCCTCTTTCTGGATTTGCATCGCATTCTGGTTAGGTCTGGCGACGAGCGGCTACTTTGTCCTTCGCTCGCACCATCTCCTTCTTTATGAGTATGCATTCCGGCTGACAGAGTTCCGTGCTCAGATGGTGACACGCATGAGAAGTCCGGCGGAGAGGTTAAAGGAGATGAAGCGGGATGGAAAGAAAGTACTGCGGCTCCCCTGGTTCGCCAGATTAATGCGCCCTCGAAAAGCGGGAGCGATTCTCTGGTTGGATATGGTTGTTACCTGGCGCAGCTTTGGTACCTTTATCAAAGGCATCCAGTGGGTGCTGTTCGTCGCGGTTGTCGGCGGATGGGGAGCATGCCAGTACTATCATGTTGCGGTCAAAGTATCGGCCATTTGGAAGGTGAGCGGCATCGCCATGTTTTTGGCCTCATGGCCTCTTTCGATCGTATCCACACTTGGGTTCTGTGAGATCCTGCGCAGAGTTGAGACACAGAAGCCGATCCCTATCAGTGGGCTCCACACGGTGACGATGCATATTCTGCAGTGGACTGCGATGAGCTGCTCTGTAACCCTGGTACCATTTTGCACGGCCTTCATTCTCCTTGGCAGCGAAGGCTACCCTACTCTTTTTGTACTCGTTGCCGGATGGTCGTTCATGCATTGCATGATCTCCGGGTTCTTTTTGATCAGTCTGTACAACCCGGATTCGACTGATCCAATTCAAAGAATGTATGCGATGATCTTTGGCCTCCTGGTTTCGATCGGTGCTTCAATTCCGGCGGCTGTCGTTCTGGTGGTGAGTGTTCTCTTACACGTTCCGCTCGTCATTGTTCTTTGTCTGGTGATACTCGCGAACCTTTCATCGGCGGCTGGACTTCACTATCTTTCGGCTCGCAAATATGCGAACTTTGTGCCGACAGAATAGTTGAGTGACCGGTGGAAAAGCAAGGGAGGCCGCGGAAACAAATGCAGGAGCTGCAGCGGTTATTAAACGAAACTACGAACTTGCCTAATCGGCCTCTGTTTTGTATATTTATAGCCCATGATTGCCCCGTGGTGTAACCCCGCCTTCGTCGGGGTTTTCTTGGGTGCGTTACGATAGCAATTGCCCCGTGGTGTAATTGGCAACACGTCTGACTCTGGATCAGAAAAGTCTAGGTTCGAGCCCTAGCGGGGCAGCGAGTCAATGCAAAAATCAAACTGTGAAATGAAAAATGAAAGCGGCTCGTTCATTTTTCCAATTTGATTTTTGCATTTTGCATTCTTTATGGCCCTATCGTCTAACGGTTTAGGACGCGGCCCTCTCAAGGCCGAAATACGGGTTCGAGCCCCGTTAGGGCTACTTCCAAAACGACAGAGGTTAGCGAGCCGCCGAAGGCGGAGAAGCTAACCTCTCTGTCGTTTTGAGAATCCCGTTGAGCGAAGCGAAACGGGAAAGACAATTTTCGATGTATGATTTACGATTTGGCTTCACCTCACAATCGAAAACTAAAAACTAGCCCCACCCAACAACAGTGGGGTGCCCCGCTTCTAAGTCCCGCTGTTCCCGCCACAATAATCGGTCACATAAGGCGGGATCCCGTACATCGGGACTGGGATTCCGCACCCTAAGCGGGATTTCCCGCTCCTGGATTCCGCTTCTAGGCGGGATTCGAAGAGCGGAACTGGAAAGCGAGAACCCCCCTTCTATTATCACATCTTTTCAGGGAACTGATCGCCATTTGTCTTCTATCTAGGCTCTGAAACCACTTTGGAATAATCCCAACCATTCCTCTCGCACAGAACTTTTACGTGATCATCCCAGGTAGCTTCAGCGGTCGGTCTGTCACCAAAACAATCTACGCACAGATAGCGTAATGTCTTTTCTTTGTCGGCTTCTATAGAATGATAAGTGGAAACAGGAATTCTCACGACATCACCGGGTTTTACATGATACTGTTCCTTTTTGTCTCCGATAGTTAGTACCCCGGTTCCATCAATCACATAAAAAACTTGTTCCGTATCGTCATGTTTATGGAATGGCGGAGCTTTCTGAGGTTCAATGATAACCATGAACGCCTCTGAAAAGGAAGAGTGAACGCGATCGATTATAATATCGTTGACGTGAGTCGGAAATCTGTATCGTTTCAGATTTTCCGTCGGAAATACAAATTGCTTTACCGTCTTAGATTTACTACTCGACGCGCTTTGTGCTTTTTCGTTTTTACTACAGCTGGTTATTAGCAGAGCAAGAAGTAGCATTGCAACTGCCATACCTGCCGCTCGGAGCATTGTTGAGTTTGTGCTTGTCATGCTACGACCCTTTCGACTTGAGAAATCATTGGGACTCATGTTCCGTCATCTCGCCATCTTTCGTTGCTGTAACACTGACTCAACAACTCACTTTCTTAGTTCGAACGAATCATACACTGCACCGGCAGCAGTATATGTAGTGAAAGACAGTTTGTTCGCTTCGACCGATATCACCTGAAATGACGAAATCTTATCTCCAATCTTTGCCATCAAATCTTTGTATTTGGTATTAAGGGCATATGCTTTAGGCCCGCTGACCGAAACAACATAGACGGTCCCCTTTCCATCAACAGGAACCACCCTGCCGTCCCTTAATTTGAATGTTCTTGCATAGGTGTGATCATGGCCTTGCAGTACCAGATCCACATTGTATTTGTCAATGATGGGCAATAATGCAATTCGAACAGCTTTGGTGTCATGGTCGCTTCCGGTGTTGTAAAATGGATAATGCAACGCAACAATTGTCCATTTGTTCGGGTTCTTTGACAATAATTTCTCCATCCATTCAGCTTGTTCCTGAAGTTTGTCATTCGTGTTGAGCATCAGAAATCTCACGCCCTGATAATCGACATAATAGGAAGTCTCTTCCAGGCCGGCAATTCCGTTTTCCGGCAGCGTGAAATGCGCTTTCCATATCGGATCTGTTGTTTTCAATCTTGTCTCTTTGCCGTCGACCATGACCACAGATCGATCGTGATTACCTGGAACCATAACCGAAGGAGTAACTCGATAGATGAATCCGGCCGCATCGAATAGTTCACCCCACAAATCATCGGTCGGATAAGCCGCCAGATCACCGGCGGTGAGCCAGAAGCAAGCATCTGGTGCAAGCTTGTAGGCTTCCCTGAAGACGCGTGAGACATGCTCCTTTATATCATTTTGCGGATCCCCGAAATAGACAAACTTGAAAGGCGCATCGTCTTTGCCCGCAGTCTTGAATTGATTCCATTCACTCCATACAGAATCATGGCCAACCCGATATACGTACGTTGTGCCTGGCTTAAGACCATTCAACACCCCAGAATAGTGGTAAACAAACTGATGATCGTTGATCGCAAACTTCTCCGTTGTTACGTTTACCTTCGTAACGGATTTTTTGAAATCCGTCCATTGTGTTGACACGGCATATTGCACTTCGGAAGCTTTGAACTCTTCGCTCGTACGCCACGTGACTGCCATGCTACTCTCCGGACTCGCCGTCAGGTTCAGTATGATTCTTTTGGGAACATCTTTGAATGAATGAGTCTGTGCATATACTGCATGGAGTAATAAGACATGAACGATGACAACAAACAAGGCGGATCTCTTCTTCATGATCACCCTTTGAGATTTTGTGTGTTTACCCATTGATGATAGAACTGTCGATCATGGATGGTGCGTCATCGGTGATCGCAGTAGTCCCGGTGCAAAGGCTGCATTCAAATGCCATGACTGTCCAAGTATTTGACCGGATAATACCGCTGTCATTCGAATTGCAAACAGCAACACGCAGTGTCGAACGATCGTTCTATTCCTTTTGTGAATCCGGGCCTACATCTTTTCTTTCTAATGGGCGAGAGTGCGCAGTTTGATTCGGTAATTGCCAGATCCCGCCGACCTTCACCAACTGTGGATCTGTCACCCTCACTCCATCGATAGAAGAGCGCGCAGCAACAGCGATGCCGGTTGGCCACACGATGTTGTTCTCCCAAGTGGAGCTCACCGGTTGGGCAAATATCTTAATGAGTGTATCTTTTCCACCCACAATGATGTTGTTTGCAATGCGCAATCCCATCGGTGGAAGCCGCCACCAGTTTCCTTGAAATCCATCCCCGTCGTACCCGATTTCCAAGTTGCTCGCGTTGTTTACCAGCGTGTTAGAGGAAATCGCCGCATCGTGAATGCGGAAATGCTTCGTCAAAGGCTGTCCGCCGCCATGTTCCGCGTCACCGTTGGCGATCGCAAAGGTCGCATCCCACCCTTTGCCGGTCAATCCTTCAAAATAATTGTTCACAATGCGCATACCGGTGCCACAAAATCGCACCCCGCCGGTTCCGAGTGTCCATGTCTTCCCAGTGCTATCGAAAAAGGTACCGATTCTGCCGTTACCTAAAATGAAATTGCCCTCGATCGTATTGCGATTGCCATGACGGAGCGAGAGCGAACCGAGGCACTCGCGAAACGTGTTGTGTCGAATGGTGACATCGCTCGACTTGATAGAAACATATTCGGGGTCGCCGTCGCAGCGATCAAAAAGATTCTCTTCAAAGACGGTGAAGCCGCTTGAAAGAGAATATTCCGCTGACCCAGCACGAATGGCCTCGAGCACGTTTTCAACACGCGGGCCTATATCGGCGAAGAGATTGTGATCGATGCGGTCATACTGCGACAGCTGAGGTTGGAAACGTTTCGTTCCTTCGATCGTAATGAAATTGCCAAGTTGGGATTTCTTCTCAAAAAGATTATGATCGATCCGGTTGTGGTGACTTAGACGAACCGAATCTCCCTTTATTCCATCGATGAGTATCCAGGAACCACGTTTCGTTTCTTTTAAGCGGAACGTATTGCGGGTAATCTGGATATGATTGCACCCCCGTAGCTCGACTGCAGGACCATTGGTGCTTTCGAAATTCATTCCTTCAATAACGATGTATTCTGCAGCTGTGAGTACAAAATGGGAGTTTCCAATAAACTTC
>JAPLFP010000178.1 GCA_026390585.1 Ignavibacteriales bacterium
GGCGGTTCCGCTCTATGAATCCCGCTTCCAAGCGGAATCCAAGAGCGGGAGATTCGCAAAATGACGATTGAGTTAGCACAAACCTCTAACTTAAGTCATTTTGGAACTGGTGGGTGCACAACGTCAGGACACGTTGAGGTTTTCCAAAAAACTTCTTGCCAATGATCTCCCTGAATCCCGCTCTCACGCGGGATTCACTCCTTGAAGGTGTGAGGAGGGAGGATGGCGGGAAAGTTTTTCTTGCCGAAGTGGCGGAATTGGTAGACGCGCTGGACTCAAAATCCAGTTTGGCTTACCCCAAGTGGGGGTTCGAGTCCCCCCTTCGGCACCCAATTCTCAGTGGAGGATGTTGATGCATTAAGGATACGATCTCGTTGTTCCCGAAACTGTGGTATCCTAAAGAACATCCTTGCTTCGAAAACTCTTCATACTTCTCTTCGCAATTTCTCCCGTTTGTCTTCTTGCTCAGGAAGCTGTCCGGTCCATTTTTGCACGTTCACGCTTCGTTGTACTTCTTCGCCTCATCCCTTCGGATTCCACGTACTCGCTCGGGTTTGAGTTCATCGTCACAGGAAGCGAATCTGTTCTGCTCGATTCGAGCCGTGTCCTTGAGCGAGGGAAAGAGTATGACATTCAGTACCGCACCGGTGCTCTCACGGTGAAGCCTGCACGTCTCCGGGAGATTTTTGCAGATTCGTTGTCGCATAAGCTCCTCGTTTCCTTCGATCGATTTCCGTTCACGTTTCGACCGCTCTACACTCTTCGGGAAGCGATGCCCGTGAAGGATTCCGCTGGCCGGCTGACTCGCAGAGTGGAATCGGCGACAACTCGATTCACTATGGAGGACGTCTTTGGAACGGGGCTTCAAAAGAGCGGTTCGATCTTTCGCGGATTACAGGTTGGATCAAACAGAGACCTGACGATAAACTCCGGATTCAGGATGCAGCTTTCGGGAAAACTCTCATCCGATCTGGACATTGTGGCGGCCCTGACAGACGAGAATGTTCCCCTGCAGCCCGAAGGGACAACACAGACATTGCAGGAGCTGGATAAAGTGTTCATTGAGCTGAAAAATCCCCGCTACGGAGCAACGTTGGGTGACTTTGTCTATGAAATCGGGGAGCGTGATGGTGGGGAGTTTTCCAGACTGTCGCGGAAACTTCAGGGTGTTATGGGATCGGCGAGTGTTAAAGATGTTGTCGGTGAAGGGAGTTCGCTCGCAGTGACGCTAACGGGAGCAACCGCACGAGGGAAATTTACGACGAATCAGCTCCAAGGAACGGAAGGAAACCAGGGACCCTATCGGCTGACAGGCCAGGACCCCGGGAGTCGGCCAATCATTATCGCGGGAACTGAGAGGGTTTACATCAATGGACAACTCATGACTCGCGGTGAAACGAACGACTATACAATCGACTACAGTACCGGCGATGTCTATTTCTCTGCGCGGCGGTTGATCACTAATGCTACGAGAATCACAATCGATTTTGAATACACTGACCGCCAATTCACACGAAATCTGCTTGGAGCAAGAGTTGCATTGGATGCCCTCAACAGCCGACTCCACTTTGTCTCGTCCATCACCCAGGAGGCGGATGATCCCAACTCGCCGATTGACATTGCGTTGAATGACAGCCTTCGCGCCATAATCGCTGCAAGCGGTGGGGACAGGTTCAAGGCCGCTATCTCAGGGATGCGGGACATGGGGCGTGATTCCGTTACGCTAGCCGGTCAAGGTCAGTACATTCTCAAAGATACGCTCCTCGCCGGGAGGCAAAGGCAGTTTCTGGTGTACGCTCCCGGAGATGTTCGGGCGAGATACAGCGTATCTTTTTCGTACGTCAGCCAGATGCCGACGGACTCTCTCGGATATGATCGAGGCTTGTCAGGTGGATTCGCGCTCTCAGGACTAGGAAAGGGAAGCTATCTTCCCGTCCAGTTTCTTCCGGTACCGGAGCTCCATAGAGTGGCTAACGGCATATTGAACTTCTCGCCGGTTTCCGATGTCACTATCAGTGCAGAATATGCTTTGAGCGACCAAAACGTGAACAGACTGTCGAGCACAAACGAGAGTAGCCGGCAGGGAGGAGCCTACAAGTTTCGGGTTGAATATCATCCAAAGGACCTGGTGCTAGGAGGGGCGCATCTCGGGGAGCTCGGGATCACACTCGCAGATCGGTTCGTCGATCGACGATTCGCATCGCTTGACCGATCCAATGAAGTCGAGTTCACCCGTGTATGGAATCTTGATCCGGCGAGCACAGGAGACGAGGAAATACGCGAAGTGGGTGTCAATTACTCTCCCTACCGAGTATTTCAGCTCACCGGCACGTATGGATCCCTGGAGCGAAAGGGGAGTGTTCAGTCGGATCGGACTAACCTCAGCGCAGCACTGACAGACTCCTCTGCGCCGAGGATATCGTACTCTTCGGAATATATTCGAAGCCAGGATGACCGACTCAACAACACATCAGCATGGTTGAGGCAAAGGGGCAATATTTCGTATTCCTTTTCACAATTGCAGCCGGCAGTACGCATTGAAATGGAGAACCGGCGACAGAATCCCAACTCTTCGGATTCCCTGGCCCAAGGCAGCTTTAGATATCTTGAAGTAGCCCCGAGCCTGTCGCTCATGAAGCTCGATCCGATTCGGATGTCGGCAGAAGTGCAGATTCGGACGGAGGATAGTGCCTCGAATGGGGCCATGGCGAAGGCGATGCATGCTGTGACTCAACTGTATGACATGCAGCTGCGTCAATGGAATTCACTGACAGCCTCCGTTGCATTGTCGCTGAGGAAGAGCAATGTCAGCGACGAATTCGCATCGAAAGGCACTCCGAGTTCCAATACCATGCTCATCCGTTCTCAGGTTCAATACGCACCATGGCGGCGTGCACTGGATGCAGATATCCTATATGAATTTTCCAGGGAGAGGTCGGCGGCGATGCGAAGGATATTTGTTCGTGTGCCGAGGGGAACAGGCAACTATCGGTATGTCGGCGACACGAACCAGAATGGCGTAGCGGACGACAATGAATTTGAACAAACAAGGTTCGATGGAGACTACGTCGCCATCGCCATCCCCGGAGAACAGCTCGTTCCCGTGGCTGATTTGAAAACCGGATTTCGAATGAGGTTCAACGCAGGGAAGCTCCTCACACAAAGAACAACCCTCCTGGAGAAAGGCCTTGCTGCATTGTCGACAGAGACGGTAGTTCGTGTCGAGGAGAAGTCCACAACTTCCGATGCAAGCGACATCTACTTCCTGCATCTATCGCGTTTCCGCAATGACAGCACGACAATCTCCGGTACGAACCTCTTTACGCAGGACGTTTATCTTTTCGAATCGGATCCCACATTCTCGTTGCGTCTTCGGTTCAATGAACGAAAAGGACTCATGCGGCTTGTGGGTATCACCGAACGGACATATTTCCGTGAACAATCGGTGCGGTTCAGAAGTCAGCTCTTGCGAGAAATTGGCAACCAAACTGAAATCACCCACAAGACCGACGAGCTATTCCCCAGTGTCTCATCGCCGAGACAAAGAGACTTGGCATCTGATGAGCTTAGAACGGAGTTCTCTTACCGACCATACTCAGATTGGGATGTTTCGTTCGGAGCGGCGCTCTCCGGAGTGACAAATTTGTATGGCGGCTCAGATGTCTCAGCGAACATCAACGAACAGTTCGCTCGGCTGTCCTATGCCATTGCCTCTATTGGCCAAGTAAGAGCAGAGGTCCAAAGAGAAGAGGTACTCGTCGCTAATGACAAAACGGTTGGCACTGTGAGCTATCCGTTTGAGTTCACCAATGGCAAAGCGATTGGCAAGACTTACCAGTGGCATCTGGCCTTTGACTACAGACTGAGCCAGTTGTTGCAGTTGACATTCAACTACGATGGTCGTTCAGAAGGTACAAGTCCTGCGGTGCACACTGCGCGCGCTGAGGCGCGTGCGTTCTTCTGATCGTTGAAGATATCCTTCCTTGCATTTGAAGAATGCCTCCTCAGGTTTGCATTTCATCTGAATTCTTGCCTTTCGGGTCTGTTTTCGCTATACTCTCAAGCGTTTTTTCCCCATTTCCCGGCAGTGGTTTGGCGGTACCATGTCTTTCCTGAGCGAACTCAATTCCGTCCAACAAGAAGCGGTCAAGACGCTGAACGGCCCCGTCATGATCATTGCCGGAGCCGGCAGCGGTAAAACCAGAGTCCTGACATATCGTGTCGCCTACCTCGTCAGTTGTGGCGTGCCGCCGTACCAGATCCTTGCGCTGACCTTTACCAACAAGGCGGCGAACGAAATGAAAGAGCGGATCGTCAAGCTTGTCGGGGAGAAGGCAACCGACGTCTGGATGGGGACATTTCACTCGATGTTTGCGCGTGTCCTCAGAAAAGAAGCCCCCCTGCTTGGATTCACCCACTCATTCACGATCTACGATTCTGACGACTCACAAAGGGCTGTGCGGCGATGCATGGAAAAACTGAACCTCTCCGTGCAGCAGATTCCGGCACAGGCTGTCTGCTCTCGCATCAGCGGGGCAAAGAACCAGCTCGTTCCTCCGGCGGAGTATTCCACGCTTGCCAGAGATTTCTTAGATGAAAAGATCGGACTTGTGTATGCCGAGTATGTGGCGCTCCTCCGCCGCAGCAACGCAATGGATTTCGACGATTTACTGGTGAAGCCGATCGAGCTTTTCAAGAAGCACCCCGAGGTACTCAAGAAATATCATCATCGCTTCAAATTCCTGCTTGTGGACGAGTTCCAGGATACTAACCGTGCACAATATGAAGTGATCAAACTGCTTGCGTCGGGTCATGAAAACATCTGCGTTGTCGGTGATGATGCGCAGAGTATC
The DNA here is from genome assembly GCA_026390585.1 of Ignavibacteriales bacterium. Classification (GTDB taxonomy): domain Bacteria; phylum Bacteroidota; class Ignavibacteria; order UBA10030; family UBA10030; genus UBA9647. Next base: position 4,854 of record JAPLFP010000178.1, read on the forward strand.
TACGCATTCCGAGGCGCTGATATTCGGAATATTCTCGATTTCTCCAAAGACTATCCCGAAGCCAAAACCTTTCGGTTAGAACAGAACTACAGGTCGACGAAGAATATTCTTGCAGTTGCAGATACCCTGATCAAATTCAACCTCGAACAGTTGAAAAAGGATCTCTGGACCGAAAACCCGGCCGGGGAGCCTGTCCGTTTGCTGAGTTGCATAGATGATCGCGACGAAGGCCATCAGATCCTGTCGGTGATTCGGAGTGAGATTGCTGCGGAACAACGTGCACTTCGTGATTTCGCCATCCTTTACCGGACAAACGCTCAGTCGAGATCGTTGGAAGACGTCTTACGCCGTAATGGTGTTCCCTACGTCATCGTAGGGGGGATCAGGTTCTACGAACGCAAAGAAATCAAGGATGTATTGGCCTATCTGCGCCTGCTGGTGAATCCGAGCGACGACGAAAGCCTTCTGCGTGCGATCAATTATCCTGCTCGGGGGATAGGGGATACCAGTATCGAGAAACTCCTAGAGTTTGCGCGGGAAAAGACCTTGACCCTGTTTGAATCCTGTGAGCGTGTGAGCGAAGTGACGGGACTTCAAGAGCGAGTAAAAAAAGCGATCGATCAGTTCAGATCTTTCATGAAGAAGTACGTCTCCCTGAGGGCCAAGGTGTCGCTGAGTGAGCTCGCTCGATCCATGGTAGACGAGCTTGGGATTTTGAGAAGCTACAAAGAGGAAGGGACCGCAGAATCGATGGGTCGCTGGGAAAACGTTCAGGAACTGCTCTCCGCCGTAACGGAGTTCAGCGATGAACATCCCGATGGCACGCTCGAAGCATTCCTGGAGGAAGTCTCACTGGTCGCCGATATCGACTCGTGGGATGAAACGCGGAACGTCATCACCTTGATGACCCTGCACGCGTCGAAAGGGTTGGAATTCCCTGTCGTGTTTGTGTCCGGAGTCGAGGAGGGCTTGCTGCCGTTCTATTCCAACACGATAGAACGTGGTGAACTTGAAGAGGAACGACGCCTCTTCTACGTAGGAATCACGCGGGCACAGACGAAGCTCTTCCTATCAAAGACCCAGATGCGCTATCGGTTCGGAGAGTCAGCGTTCGCCTCTCCTTCACGGTTCTTGTCGGAAATCGGAGAGGAGAAGCTGGAAGTGGTCGAAGGAAGAAGCGGACCGACCTCCCTCTTGCCCGGAGGAAGACGGGGAATGGCACACCATCCGAGAATCGTATCTGAACGAGCGCCAGCACGCGAGGAGCGGTTCTTCGCGGATGAATCACCGGACTACGAGAACGACAGCCAGGAGTCGTTTGAGATAAAACAAGGGACAGCAGTCCGCCATGAGATGTTTGGAAAAGGGAAAGTGATTCGAGTGACGGGGAAGGGAGATACGATGAAAGCTGTTGTGGATTTTGACGACTATGGAGTAAAGAACCTGCTTGTGAAATTTGCCCGCCTGCGCCCTGCCTAGCTAGAACCTATCTCAAAAAAGATAGGACGCTCTCACGCCAAGTTGCAAAAATTGAATTGTTTTGGTTGCTCTCTCCCTTTGCCTGGCCCGATTATCGGGATCCCACACAACGGGACCCGCCTATTTGAATTCTCTGAGTCGGGCGGTCGTGACCGTTTTTGAGATGGCTTCTATTCTTCTTGTGTCTTCGAGCTTACCACAACAACACTCTCCAGGTACTCCGGGTGTATATAGTGTGTGATGAGGGAATTGAACTCTGGCACTTTGGACGCCGGAACAATGACATAGAGATCGGCCTGGAGACTACTCGTTTTGTCAAATTGGTCGAGGAAGACGTTGTACTGGGTTAGTGCGTGCTCGGTTTCAAAATCTCCGTGCCCCGTTTTTGCCTCTCCAATGATATAGCAATGGCGTCTCTCGTCGTAGGCATAGATATCGGGAGCCTTGTTCTCCTGATCTCCGTAGCCATCATTGTGGAGGGGCCGTGCGATGGGATACTCACTTGTGCCATCGGCTCCAAGGATCCGAAAACCTCGTTCAATGAAGATCGCGAGGAGTTCCTCGACAAGCGCAGCGTGTTTTTCGGGATCATTCCGGAAATGCATAGAAGATACAGGCAAAACCTGAGGTGAGAACTCTATTTGGCAGGGGTTTCGATGCCTTCGAGCACCCTTTCATAGTATCGCTCATAATGGCCGACAATTTTATCGGCCTCGAACTCGAGTGCACGTCGTCGTGCTGCGTCTGCGAACAACTGGTGCTTGGTTGGATTGGTGAGAAGGTCGATCGCGTATTTTGCCATCCGGTCGATATCTCCAATTTCAGCGATGAAGCCTGTCTGACCATGGATCTGAAGTTCCGGAAGGCCGCCGACGCTGGATGAAATAACTGGCACGCTGCACGCCATGGCTTCCAATGCCGAGAGACCGAAGCTCTCCGATTGACTGGGCATGAGGAACAGATCGGCTGCAGCAAGGATGTGTACGATGTCGATTTGTTTGCCGAGGAATTTTACATGCTCCTGAATACCGAGTTCCCGGCAGAGGATCTCACATTGCGAGCGATCGGGTCCGTCTCCGACAAGAATGAGTTTGGAGGGGACCTTTTTCAACACTTCGTTAAATACCCGGATGGCATCTGCGACGCGTTTCACTGGTCGGAAATTCGATGTGTGGACGAGGATTCTCTCACCGGGTGCCGCAAAATGTTTGCGAACTTCTTCCGCATTTCCACGGTGATATTTCTTCGTATCGACAAAATTCGGTATAACTTCGATTTCCTTTTCGATGCCGTAGTTCGTGAGGGTTTTTTCCCTGAGGAATCTGGAGACGGCTGTCACGCCATCGCTGCGCTCGATGCTGAATTTCATTACGGAAAGAAAACTCGGTTCAAGGCCAACGAGGGTAATGTCGGTGCCGTGAAGGGTGGTAATAACTTTGATATTGGTTGGAGCGAGCATTTCCTTTGCCAGAAAAGCGCTTGTGGCGTGGGGTATTGCATAATGGCAATGAAAGAGATCGAGTTTTTCAAAGCGGGCGACCTCGACCATCTTGCTGGCAAGCGCAAGAGTGTAAAGGGGGAAGTCGAAAAGAGGATAGCTGGACGTCTCAACTTCGTGGAATACGACGTTATCGGTAAATCCGGTTAGTCGCATGGGGAGTGCATAGCTGATGAAATGGATGTTGTGTCCTCGCTCAGCAAGAGCCTTACCGAGCTCGGTTGCGACAACGCCGCTACCCCCATACGTTGGATAACAAGTGATGCCTATGTTCATGGTCAAAATTCCTAATGTGAAGTTAGTCAGAACTGGTGGAAAAAACAAGGAAACGAAGGAATGCCTGAAAAACGTCAATTTTCCGAATATCCCAACGTTTGAACAAGCGAAACTGGTCGCAAGTTTCAAATGGAACCGGAGGCGGCGCGTTTGCGCGGTCGGATGGAATCGATTAAACGGTGCACTCGGAGGGAGCGATATTGATTCTGACTGCCCGCTACTTCAGCAACAAAGGAAAGTTGGGGGGTGTGTGGAAGAGACGTTGCAAGGCAGCACATTGGGGGGGGGAACAAATCGAGACAAGAACTTGTTAATTCAAATGTGAAGGAGAGGGAGTATTAGTTTTTGCTTGACCAATGGCTGAAAAAGCGCTACATTTACTTAAATAGTCGAGGGTAAGCCCTTGATTTTTTTTGGGCGAATATAGGACTGGTAGGGTCGGATATTATGTTACAACTATCGAAGAAGGTTGAATATGGTCTGATCGCCCTGCGTCATATGGCTATGAAGCCAAGCGGCAACGTCGTGACCACCAAAGAGTTGGCAAATGAATATGATCTGCCCTATGAATTGCTCGCCAAGATCATGCAGAAATTGGCGCGAGGAGGCGTTGTGCGTTCACTCCAGGGTGTCAAAGGCGGTTACACGCTTGCGCAACGGCCATCTGATCTCAAGGTGGCTTTAGTCATCAGGATCATAGATGATAGTAAACCCATGGTGGCTGAATGTTACACAGAAGGTCCGGAAGGGTGCTATCTCTTTTACAACTGCACAATCCGTCGTCCGCTGGGAAAACTCCAGCGCAATCTCAATGTTCTCTTTGACCAAATGACAGTGCAAGAAATTATCTAAGGTCTGAAATCTGATATGAGTCACACACTAGGCGAAGTTGTCGATACAAACGAGGATTTCCTGGTTTACCTGAAAACTAGAACCCATCTCTATCATCAATCGAATGTCTTCTTCCGTGATTTTCACTACGGCATCATGGCGTATGGAGAAACCAACGGAAAGAAGATTTCCTATGGCAGAGCCGAGAAACTTGCCAAGGAACTTGTTTCATCGCTTGAGCACGCGGGATTTCTGCGGCGGATCACGCCTGGTTCCTGGATGCTCAACTATCCGGGGTTCAGAAAGCCATCATCGAAGAGTGAAGCTGCATCAAAACCGAGTTCGGGGTCGGCTGTGGCAAAGACCGCCATTGCTACTCCGAGCTCTGGTTTAGCTTCACCATCGTCATCTGGCAACGCGACGCGCTCCTGACGACGAGGTGCCTGAGGATATAAGTTGAAACACAACGGAATGAAGAGGGGCAAAACAAAACGATGAGCACCGAAACCGACGACATTCAACAGCTTGCCGATCAAGAGTACAAATGGGGCTTTGTCACTGACATCGAAGTCGATGCCGCCCCCAAGGGTTTGAGCGAAGGTATCGTCCGGTTCATTTCGGCGAAGAAAAATGAACCTGAATGGTTGCTCCAGTGGCGCCTCAAAGCGTATCGACATTGGCTCACGATGACGGAACCTCGCTGGCCCAATGTGCGATACAATCGCATAGATTATCAGGATATGGTCTACTACTCGGCTCCGAAACAGAAGAAGCAACTCAAGAGCCTAACAGAGGTGGATCCGGAACTTCTACGGACGTACGAGAAGTTGGGAATCTCACTGCAGGAACAAGAGCGGTTGAGTGGTGTCGCTGTGGATGCCGTGTTTGACAGCGTCTCCGTCGCGACAACGTTCAAGGAAAAGCTCAAGGAGCTTGGAATTATCTTCTGCTCATTCTCCGATGCAGTGCGAGAACATCCGGATCTCGTGCGCGAACACCTCGGGTCTGTTGTCCCGGCCGGAGACAATTTCTTCGCAGCTCTCAATGCAGCTGTTTTCAGCGATGGCTCGTTTTGCTACATCCCAAAGGGCGTTCGATGTCCCATGGAGCTCTCAACGTACTTTCGAATCAATGCTGCAGATACGGGACAGTTTGAACGAACGCTTATTGTAGCCGAAGCCGGATCCTATGTGAGCTATCTGGAGGGTTGCACGGCGCCGATGCGCGACAACAACCAACTGCACGCCGCGGTGGTTGAACTTATCGCCCTGGGCGACAATGCGCAGATAAAATACTCCACGGTACAGAACTGGTATCCTGGAGACAAAGAGGGAAAAGGCGGAATCTACAATTTTGTGACAAAGCGGGGCAAATGTGCGGGAAAGAACTCGAAGATTTCCTGGACGCAGGTCGAAACCGGTTCTGCGGTGACCTGGAAATATCCAAGTGTTCTCCTGCAGGGTGAGAATTCGGTGGGGGAGTTCTACTCGGTTGCGGTTGTGAACAATTACCAGCAGGCCGATACTGGCACGAAGATGATCCACATTGGGAAAAACACCCGAAGTACCATTGTATCAAAAGGCATTTCGGCGGGTCGCGGCCAGAACTCATATCGCGGCCTCGTTGACGTGAAGAGAGGCGCCACGAACTCACGCAATTTTTCCCAGTGCGATTCACTCCTTCTCGGGGACAAGTGCGGCGCTCATACGTTTCCATATATCGAAGTAAAGAACACTTCATCAAAGGTCGAGCACGAAGCCTCGACTTCGAAGATCGGCGAAGATCAGATCTTCTACTGCAAACAACGAGGACTGTCGACGGAAGATGCCGTGAACCTGATCGTGAATGGCTTCTGTAAGGAAGTGTTCAGGGAACTTCCGATGGAGTTCGCCGTGGAAGCACAGAAATTGCTTGGTGTAAGTCTCGAAGGTAGTGTCGGATAAGTCATCGATGCGTCTCTTTTTCATGCGCAAGGAAACGAACGATGTTGGAAATTAGAAATCTGCACGCCAGTATCAACGGAACGGAGATTCTCAAGGGTATTAACCTGAAGGTCAATGCGGGGGAAGTGCACGCGATCATGGGACCGAATGGGTCTGGAAAAAGCACGCTCGCCCAGGTACTGGCTGGAAGGGATGCGTACGAAGTGACTCAAGGTGAAGTGCTTTACGAGGGGAAGAACCTCTTCGACCTCGATCCAGAAGAGCGGGCCCGGGAAGGGCTGTTTCTCGCGTTTCAATATCCGGTCGAGATCCCGGGTGTGAACAATACTTATTTCTTGAAAGCGGCGCTGAACGCAATCAGAAAACATCAAGGTCAGGAAGAACTCGACGCCATCGATTTCCTGAAGATCGTGAAAGAGAAAATGAAACTGATGGAGATCGACGAGAGTCTTCTGAATCGGTCGGTGAACGAGGGGTTCTCCGGGGGAGAGAAGAAGCGCAATGAAATCTTTCACATGGCAGTTCTCCAGCCAAAGTTTGCAATTCTTGATGAGACAGATTCGGGCCTCGATATTGACGCACTTCGTGTCGTGGCTGACGGCGTCAACAAGCTCCGTCGCAAAGACAATGCTGTGCTTGTGGTAACCCACTACCAGAGACTCTTGAACTATATCGTCCCCGACTTTGTCCACGTCCTCATAGAGGGACGGATTGTGAAGTCAGGGGGAAAAGACCTCGCTCTGCAACTCGAGGAAAAAGGGTATGATTGGGTGAAAGATGAAGTTGATAATCAACCGGTGCAGGCCTAGGAGACAATCATGAACCCTGTGTCCTCACCGAATGAGTGGTATCTCTCGCAGTTCGACGCGTTTGAGAAAACTCTGAATGGCGAATCGAAGTCTCCGCTTCACTTGCTGCGACGGGAAGCAATAGACAAATTCCACACGATTGGATTCCCCACGTCGCGAAACGAGGAATGGCGCTATACAAGCGTTGCGCCGATCGCGAAAGCCGAATTTAAGCCCGTGCTCCAATTCTCTCCTTCCGGAGTCACGAGGACTGATGTTGAGAAGTTCTCCTTCGACACTAGGCATAGATTGGTATTCATCAATGGACATTTTGCCTCTAATTTCTCGAGCGTTGGCAGCTTGCCAGAGGGTGTTGTCGTCGGTTCGCTTGCTTCAGCTGTCCAGTCGTCCAATCCCAATGCTCTTTCGTCTCTGGCCCGGCAACTGAAGATTGATGAAACCCCGTTTGTGTCCCTCAATACCGCATTCCTGCAGGATGGTGCATTCATTTTCGTCCCGGAAGGGATCGCCCTTGACGATTCAATCCAACTTCTCTTCATCGCTTCGGAGAAAAAACCATTCCTGGTTTCACCGAGGAACTTGGTCATTATCGGCAATCGAGGCCGTGTCTCGATCGTCGAGAGCTATGTCTCGTTGACCGATCAATACTATCTGACGAATGCAGTGACAGAAATCGTGGCGGGTGATGAATCCATTATTGAGCACGACAAGCTGCAAAATGAAAGTCGCAAGGCATTCCACGTTGCCATGATACAGTCCAGGCTTGGAGCAAAGGCACAATTCACTTCGAATTCGATTGCAGTCGGTGGGGCGATCGTTCGAAACAATGTGACAGTGGTCTTGGATGCGGAGCACAGCGAATGCACTCTCAATGGATTGTCGCTCGGGACAGGCACACAGTTGATCGACAACCACACAACGATCGATCATGCGAAGCCAAATTGCGCAAGCCATGAGCTTTACAAGGCGATACTGGATGGCAAGTCGAGGGGGGTCTTTAACGGTAAGATCTTCGTCCGTCCGGATGCCCAGAAGACTGATGCCAAACAGACCAACAAGACGCTTCTACTTTCTGATGAGGCGACCGTCGATACCAAACCCCAGTTGGAGATTTTTGCAGATGACGTTAAGTGCACTCACGGAGCTACTGTTGGCCAGCTTGATGCGGAGCAGGTGTTTTATCTTCGATCGCGGGGTATCGGAGAGATGGCGGCGAAAGACATTTTGACGTTTGCATTCGCCAGCGATGTGGTGAGTAGGGTTCACGTTGAGCCTCTCAAGCGTCAGCTGGAATCACTTATTCATGAACGCCTTGACCAAGGCAGGCTCGTTCAGCTGATATGATGACATCGGGAACGACACTTCTCCAGAATGATGACGCTCTTCAGGCGTGGACGATGAAGCTTCGGGAACAATTCCCGATTCTGAATGAGCATGTCCACAGCAAGAGACTCGTGTACCTGGACAATGCAGCGACGACTCAAAAGCCTGAATCGGTACTCTCTGCGATGGAGGGATATTATCGCCATCTGAACTCAAACATTCACAGAGGTGTTCATTTCCTGAGCGAGCAGGCAACAGAGGCGTATGAGGGTGTGCGTGAGAAGCTCCGTTCGTATATCAATGCTGCAGCGACAGGGGAAATTGTGTTTGTTCGGGGGACGACCGAAGCCATCAATCTCGTGGCCGACAGTTTCGGACGCGCGTTTGTGAAAGCGGGCGACGAAGTACTAATCTCTGGAATGGAGCACCATTCGAATATTGTTCCCTGGCAGTTGCTGTGTGAACGTACAGGTGCCTCGTTGAAAGTGGCCCCCATTGATGACCGTGGTGAGATCATCGTTGAGGAGTTTGAGCGGCTTTTGAACAAGCGGACACGAATTGTCGGACTTGCGCATGTATCAAACGCTTTGGGGACGGTCAACCCTGTGAAGCACCTTATTGATTTGGCCCATCGCCACGATATTCCTGTCCTGGTTGATGGTGCGCAGGCTGGTCCGCATCTCCGAATAGATGTACGTGACCTGGATTGTGATTTCTATGCCCTGTCTGCACACAAGATGTATGGTCCGACCGGTATTGGGGTTCTCTACGGCAAGCAGAGACTCCTCGAATCGATGCCCCCGTATCAGGGGGGAGGAGACATGATTCGGTCTGTGACATTCGAGAAGACAGTGTTTAACGACTTACCCTACAAGTTCGAAGCTGGCACTCCCAGTATCGCTGAAGGAATCGGGTTCGGCGCCGCCCTGGATTTCCTTACTTCTCTCGATTGGCGGGCAGTGAGCGTGCATGAGCACAGTTTGCTCGAAAAGGCCAGCGATGCGCTGTGCAATATTCCCGGCGTCCGAATCATCGGGACGGCGAGAGAAAAAGCCGGCGTCGTTTCGTTTGTGCTGAATGATGTCCATCCCCATGATATCGGAACGATTCTGGATCAGGAGGGAATTGCTGTTCGGACGGGGCATCATTGCGCTCAGCCGGTAATGCTGAGGTACGGTATTCCCGCAACGGTTCGGGCTTCGTTTGCAGTCTACAATACAAAGGAAGAAATTGAAGCCCTGATACGAGGAATTTATAGGGTGAAAGAGGTGTTCCATTAATGTCGGACCTTCGGGCGCTGTATCAGGAGATTATTCTCGAACACAACAAGAATCCGCGGAATTTCAAGAAGATGCCTGAGGCAACCCGGATGCTCGAGGGCTATAATCCGCTGTGCGGCGATCACTATACACTCTATCTTAAGATTGTCAACGACACCATCGTTGATATCTCCTTTGAAGGTTCTGGTTGTGCAATATCCAAGGCTTCAGCCTCGGTGATGACAACACTCTTGAAGGGGAAAACGAAGGCCGAAGCAGAGAAGATGTTTGAGACGTTTCGATTGCTTGTGACTGGGGAGCTGAAAGACATGAGTTTTGAAACTCTCGGGAAACTGGGAGCATTCGCAGGCGTGAGCGAGTTTCCAGCGCGCGTCAAATGCGCAAGCCTCGCCTGGCACACGATGCATAACGCCATAGATGCAAAGACGGATGTGGTTTCCACAGAATAACAGTGAATGTGAAGGAGAGAAATTGCATGGCTGAGGTCATTGTTGAAGTTCAGGCAAATCCGATTGATGTCGTCACGATTACCTCGCGCGCTGCGCAAGAGATCCGGAAAATCAAAGCCGCCAACAGCATACCCGAGGTACATGCATTGAGATTGGGTGTGAAAGGTGGAGGTTGCTCCGGCATGAGCTATGTCCTGGCGTTTGATGAAACACCAAAAGAACGGGACACCGTCTATCAGATGGAGGGACTGACGGTCTACGTGGATCCAAAGAGCCAGTTCTACCTTTCGGGCACTGTCCTGGACTTTTCAGGCGGTCTTAACGGAAAAGGTTTTGTCTTCAATAATCCTAATGCTACTCGCACCTGCGGTTGCGGAAATTCATTTGGTGTCTGAGCGAAGGACTCAGAAAATGGACGATAACACGGCATCACCAAACGAGAATCAGCAAACAGCGGTCTTTCAGCCGGTCGAAGTCCAGGTCGGGAGCAAGGTCATGCTCGCGCAGACAAGTCTGGAAGAAAAAGTCTGGACTGCACTCAAGGAATGCTATGATCCAGAGATTCCTGTGAACATTGTTGATCTCGGTCTTGTGTATGACATGAAGGTGGATGACGAGATCCCTGGAGAAGCCAATGTGTTTGTCCTGATGACACTCACTGCACCCGGATGCGGCATGGGACCTATGATCGCCGCAGATGTACGTCGGAGGGTGCAAAATGTACCGGGCGTTCGGAACGTTCGTGTTGAGCTCGTCTTCGATCCGACGTGGAACCCGAGCATGATGTCCGAGGCCGCAAAACTGATGCTGAACTTCGGCTAGCTTTTGATGTCGGGGCCTTTCTAGATGGCCCCACCAAAGAATTTTAACAACTCCCTCATTTTACATTTTGATTGAAAGGAAACACGCAATGGCATATGAATGGAAATTCAATCCACGTCCGTACTCGGATGACGAAGCAAAGAAGTTGCTTGCAAATGTCATGAGCGCGGAGACGACCGATTGGCACTACAACACGCATCAAAAGGGCTACGTCACTGCCCTGAACAATATCGAGAAAGCTCTCGAGGGGGCAGATCGAACTGCCGCCAATGGTAACTACAGTGTGATCGGTGAACTGAAAAGACGCTTTACCTGGAATCACTCTGGAGCTCTGTTGCATGACATCTACTGGGAAGTGCTCGGTGGAGACGGCGACCCGAACAAGGGACCGGATATCAAAGCGGCAATAGAAAAAGAGTTTGCCACGTTCGACGCTTGGAAAGCCGATTTCAAGGCTGCCACGGTTTCGGCAAAACTGAGCGGATGGGGGCTTCTCGTATTCGATAGGCTCTATTCTGGCAGGCTGCTGAATGTGACCGTCGATGAACATCAGTACGGCGCGATCTGGGGGGGCGTTCCATTGATCGCTTGCGACGTATTCGAGCATGCGTACTATCATAAGGATGGTCCGGCCCGGGCGAAGTACATCGACAACTTCCTTGCAAATGTGCATTGGGGAAGGATCA
>JAPLFP010000207.1 GCA_026390585.1 Ignavibacteriales bacterium
GCAAACGCGAGTCTGGCGGATATGATGGGAAAGGGATGGAAGCTAGGCAACAGGAGAGTGAATCTAGACCCCTTTCCTGGTGTACTCTCCACCTTAATGCTGCCTAAGTGGTCCTCAATGATTGTCCGACAGACCGGCAACCCGAGTCCCGTTCCGCCAGCCTTGGTTGTGTAGAAAGGCTTGAAGAGAAGGCTCATCTCCTCCTCGGCTATTCCAAGCCCCGTGTCAGTGATTTCTACGACGATGTAATCGGCTCCAAGCGATTTTCGATCCATCACTTTCCCCGATTGGAGTATCACCACTTCGTCTTCTCTTGCCGGATGCCTTATTCTCACAGTGAGCTCGCCACCGGCATGCATAGCCTCAATCGCATTCTTGAATAGGTTCAGGAACACCTGTTTCATTTGCCTCGTATCCACAAAACACTCAGGAATGTTCTCGACGCAATGTACGTGAACCTTAATGTGTTGGCGAGCCGCTTGAGAGGATACGAGCATGAGAACCTGAGATATCAATCTGCGAATATTCGCCTTCCTTCGTTCTGTTGCTCTTGGCGTTGTGAAATTCATCAGGTCCTTCAACAGTTGGTCCATTGCTTTCAGATTACTAAGAACAGTAGCGATTTTACCCTTCACATCGAATCCCTTTTTCCTGAAGCCACTCTTGATTTCTTGCAGGATAGCCATAATGGCATTTATGGGGTTGCCAAATTCGTGGGCGATACTTGTTGCCAACTGCGTCATGGCAACCAGCTTCTCTGATTGAATCAACTGCTCCTCCAATCTAATCTGGTCGCTAATATCATTGAGTGTGACCAGAATGCATGGCTGCTCTCCCACAGCTTCCAAGCAATCTCCAGCTGAGATCGATTCCCATTGCGAGACTACTTGGCGATCCATCAGTGGCCCGCAACCCAACTCAGTGGGCACGATAGAAGACTTGTTCACCCTTTCTGCATGATAAGACCTTGACGAGGGAGGACTGGATTCGTACGACGTTGGCAGGTCTTTCCTCTCTCGCCCAAACGCATCTGCGATCTGGCGGGATTCAGGAGGGCAAGGATTGTCCTTATCGCTCGCTGCAGCTTCGTCTACGAAGGATAGCTTTGATACCATAATTCGTAAAACCGATCCGTGACCAGATGGATCCTCGATATGGACCTCAGCTTCTCTATGTCCGTCCCTCTGAACGTGCTCAATCCATACTCCTAATTGGTTCTCCAGGGTAGTCACCTGTCCGCCATCAAGTTCCACTTTCTTTTCTAGCTTATCGCGGATGAAGTCATAACTCTTGTTGCAGAAGACAATCTTCCGGTTCTCGGCCACCACTAACAATGGTATCGGGACTGCGGACAACAGACTATGGTAGAGTTCTTGCCGGTTCACACGTGCTCTCTTTTTAGCTGATCGGGAGTGCAGCAGCGACGATCGCGCTGGGGCAAAACTGGGACCGTCCATGGCTCCCCCTCAACTTGTGGTCGAACTGCGAGAAGAATTCCCTCTTTTTCATGGACCTTGCCCCTTCTCGACGGGTAGGGATTGAGGCGATCCGCGAGTGGTCGATCGATCAAACCTCTTGATTGACTGATGGGAACACGAAATACATATTTTGATGCTCTCGACTGATCACGCGCGCGAGGACAGGCTCTTGGCCCGCTCTGCGGTGTAAAGCGATACTATCAGACCTCGTCTTTTCGCACGACTTCCTTGAGCGCGCTCAAAAAATGCTTCTGTCCAATTTCAAACGACAAGTAGTCTTCGGAGGCGCCTTCGGCGTCCATTGCGGAACCTCTGTCTTCCACTTTGTGTGCGGCTTTGCCGCGTTCAGGCAAAGCACGTTGGCTGCTGAGAAACTCGCGGATTGCATTCATCGAGGCTTTGGAACAGATCGCTTCGATGTCAGCCCCGACCTCACCCTCGGTCTCTTTTGCCAGCACCTTCAAATCAACGTCCTGCGCCAGGGGTTTTCCTCGCGTGTGTATCTTGAAAATCTCAAAGCGACTCTTCTGGTCCGGGGGTGGAAGCTCGAGAAGAAAATCGAATCTCCCAGGACGCAGCAATGCTGTGTCGATCATGTCTATCCTGTTCGTCGCTGCTAGCACAAGAACGCCTCTCAACTCCTCAATGCCATCCATCTCGGTAAGCATCTGGCTCATCACTCTTTCGGACACACCTGAGTCTCCGCTGTGCACCCCTCTTGTCGGCGCTATCGAATCCAGTTCGTCAAAGAAGAGAATGCATGGGGATGCTTGTCGTGCTTTCTTGAATACTTCCCTTACAGCCCGTTCCGCCTCCCCAACATATTTGGACATGAGTTGCGGCCCCTTCACCGAAATGAAGTTCACCCCGGCCTCAGAAGCGAGAGCCTTTGCCAGAAGTGTCTTGCCGGTACCGGGCACGCCATGAAGTATGATGCCCTTGGGCGGTTTCACGACAGCGTGTTTGAACAACGCGGAGTACTTTAATGGCCACTCCACCGCTTCGATCAGCCTCTCTCGTATGTCCTCCAAGCCGCCGATATCATCCCAGCGCACCTTTGGAATCTCCACAAACACTTCCCTGATTGCAGAGGGCTCGACCTCCGCCAATGCCGACAGCATATCGTCTGCCGTCACTTCGAGTTCCATCAGGAGTTCATAAGGAATCACATCCTGATTGAATTCAATCTTCGGCATTATCCTGCGCAGTGCTGTCATCGCCGCCTCTCGACAGAGAGCGTTCAGGTCTGCGCCCGTGAAGCCGTGCGTCATTTCCGCGAGTCTCTTTACATCAACATCTTGACGCAAAGGCATGCCGCGTGTGTGGATGTCCAGGATTTCCTCCCTCGCCTTGGAATCAGGAATTCCTATGACGATTTCCCTGTCGAAACGACCGGGGCGTCGGAGCGCAGGATCAAGAGCATTCGGCAGGTTCGTGGCTCCTATGACGATGACCTGACCACGTCCTTTCAGACCGTCCATCAGTGCCAGCAGTTGGGCCACAACTCTCTTTTCCACATCACCAAAAACCTGTTCCCTCTTTGGAGCGATCGAATCAAGCTCGTCCATGAAAACAATGCTCGGAGCATGGAGCCTTGCCTGCTCAAACACCTCACGGAGTTTCGCTTCACTTTCACCATAGAATTTGTGGATGATCTCAGGCCCGCTCACCGCATAGAAGTTCGCAGAGGTTTCATACGCTACGGCACGGGCGAGCAAAGTCTTTCCGCATCCCGGGGGACCGTGGAGCAGCACTCCTTTCGGCGGCTCTATGCCCAGCCGCTCGAAGAGCTGCGGATACTTCAGCGGAAGTTCGATCATCTCGCGAACGCGTTGGATCTCCTTGTGCAGTCCGCCAATATCTTCATAGGAAATACCAGCCTGTCCCGCCGATGGCGAGGCTTCTTCGGCTGACTTCCTCGATACCTCTTCAACTCTGATCACCGTTTGCGCAACGATCACCACCGCTTCTCTCGGAATGGTGCTCACAACAACGAAGTCCTGGAATCGCGAGCCAAACAGAGTAGCACGGACTCTGTCCCCAACGACTACTGGCAAACCATCGAGCAGTTTGCCCATGTATTCCAAATCTCGTTCCTTCATTAGAGCAGTGGGTCCTGCAACCGGCTTGATGACAATCTTGCTGGCTGGCTTGGAAGAAATCTTCGTCACAGTGATTTTCTCATCCAAGCTAACGCCTGCATTCGCTCTGGTGATGCCATCGATTTGGATCATGCCCTTTCCTCTGGCTTCTTTGAACGCTGGCATGACCTTGGCCACGGTTGCCCGCTTCCCCGTGATGCCAATAATATCGCCTACTTGAATTCCGAGTTTTTCCAGATCCTTCGGATCCAGGCGTGCTAATCCTCTGCCTACATCCTTTCCCAATCCTTCAGCAACCCTCAGAGCGTCCTGAGGATTGTCAGTGTGTTCAGAAGGTGAAGTGTCATTGTTCTTGTTGTTTTTTCCCACATGAACCTCCAAATCTAGATGGGTAGTAGGTACGATATCCGGATATCGCTGGGTAGCATCTCATTTGCCCTGTGAATGACCCCCATGAAAAGAATACCCGTTTCGCCATCACGCAGGGTTTCGTCTATCCTGGCGGCTATGTATTTATCTCGCTGCGGCACAAACCCCTCAACTGATGCCGACGCCCGGCTCGCGGGGACACTCTTTTTCGGCTGGACTCTTCCGCGGGATCCTGCGAGATTGTCCAATGCGTTTCTCAGTCGATTGTATTCCTGAATCAACAGGTCGGGGTCCTCGGTACCGATTAATTGAGCCCCCTTTTCCACCAAACGAACTAATAATTGGAAATTTGTGCTTCCCCCCACCGCTACGCTCTTTGCTATTTCAAGTTCTTGTCCGCATTTTGGCAAACCATCCTGGTACAGTTTTAACTTTGTATAATCTAAAGGAAGCGCCAAGATTTTCCTCTCGATTTCCTTCCAGATCCTTTCAACCGTCAGTGTACGCTGAGTCCATTTCCGTCTGCCGTAATGTTTCACATAGACTTGTTGGAGGCTCTCCGACATCGCACCCATATCTGCGTCGGTGTGCACAATAGGGATATAGATCAGTGTTCGCGTCAAGATTTACCCCCGAACGGATAGGTTGCCGCTACGGGGCTCCGTTAGTTCTTCAGTTTCCGCGTGAGCTGAATCCCTTTCAGCACCACTTCTGCTCCTGTTTTCCTCAATGAGGATATCCAATGGCACATCACGCAATTTTCATCTTTATCGTTATATGCTTGACATGAAAGTAAAATACCCAGTTCCTCGAGCATCATCGTGGCGTAGCGTTCCTTCTCGGCAATATCTCTTGTGGCATTGATAGCTTCTGTGATTCTTCGCAGTTCAATTTCCTGTCCCTCGAAAATGGAAATGGGACAGTCTACGGTTTGTTCCATGCGGTGCATTGGTGTTCCTAGCCTGAAAGGACTCCTCGGGGCTCACCGTCGGTTTAATGCACAGCGCCCATACCGCCACCACAGAAATTATGTGGTGGCCATGGACCACTGAGTTCGAAAAGGAAACCTTTGCTCCCATAGCCAGCCGCGAGTCTATCAATCTTCATCTTGAAATCCGCGACGGCCGATGTCGTGAGAAGAAGGGCGACGTTCAACATCATGTCATTGCTCCGTCCTGTCGACGATCTGCTCAGGAGTTGGTTCCTGCGGCTATCGACTGCCCATGGCTGAAGTTTCTCATAGATCTCTTCAGCGAGCGCAGGAACAATCTCCTCCGATCTCTCCTTCAGTACGTCATCCCTTTTTTTCCTCAAAAAGTACGCCGCCCCTTCCGATGCCACAGAGAGTTGCTCATCCAGCTCTCGTATCTTCGCGCTCGATCCTTCGGCTGCTCGGCTGAGCGTCTCGACTGATCGCGTCGACTGAACCTGGGGAGCTTCCGATGAGATCTCGGCGGACAGCACTTGACTTATCTTGCTGCAATCAACATATATTTTGATGCCCCACTCTTGCTTGTCTGCGAGATAATCGAGAAGAGATTTGAATGCCTCATAGTTCTGTCGTAGAGTCTCAGATACTTTCGATTCATCCTTGAAGATGGTGCAGAACTTTATTGGAATAACAGCACAGAATTCCATCACGCTCTCGATGATCCTCTCATGCGCCTGAGCCCGTGGAACTATCCAGCCGACGTCTTCAAGTTTTTCCTTCAGGGATTCCTCATTGTATTCGCTCAAAGAAACATGGCTTATAAGAGCTTCTATGTCCTCATATTTGACCGAGGAAATATTCTCACCGTTGTCTATCCCTTTCCTGAGCGGAATGGCATATTCTCTCCCGTAAAAGATGCAGTAGGCGTAGACGCCGTTCCTCGCTCCATCAAGTGGGTGTGACGTAGCGAGTTGGACCCGCGTCGTGTCCTCGTGGGTTATCTTCTGTTTCCGTCCTACTTTTTCCACAGTTTCAGCTCAAAGATTCCGTTCCTGTACGAGGAAGACGTCTTTTTCTCGTTCACAGATTTGGATAGCAGTATTTCTTTGTAGTATTTTTTCTCTCCAGTCCCAGCAGAAAGCATGACAATGTCATCTTTGATTTCAAATTTTATGTCCTTCTCATCCACACCAGGAAGCTCTGCGATAATGATGATGGTATCTTCTTCGTCGAACACATCCACGATAGGTTCTCGAACTTCGTCGACTACCGGGCCTTTCTCTTTGTCTTCCCGAATATTGCCAAACGGCTCCACGGTTGGCTT
>JAPLFP010000064.1 GCA_026390585.1 Ignavibacteriales bacterium
TGTATGTCACGAACTCCACTCGTACTGGAGGCATGATAGGCATACGACCGCTGGGACATAAGGCCTCCCTTCGAACAGCTCGTTCGTATGATTTCTATGGTGTGCCAGCGTTCACGGATTCTGCGTACATGGTGATGATAAATTCCGGAAATCCCGGAGCTGCAGCCACTCTAGGGGACTATCGTATGCTAGCCATTGCACAACCGTTTCCTCTAGTCGGAGGCGAATCATCCACTGTGGCGTTCGGAATGGTTTTTGGCAATGGGCTGGCGGCATTGCAGGCAAACGCCGATACGATGGAGGCAGTATATGAGGGTTCCGTGCTCACTGCGCCCCGTCTGAGATTGAACACAGCAAAGATGGACATCGGGCTAGTATTGTTAGGCAAGTCCAAGGATACCACCATTACAATTTCTAACCCGGGGAGCGATACTCTCAGAATCTCAACCATCAACAATTCGCTCCTTGGGATCACGATCAAGCCAACCTTCCTAAGCATTCCACCTAACGGCTTCGCTGTTGACACCATTCGTTTTGCCCCTACCGTTGTAGGACCCATATCAGGGGCGCTGCTGATTCTAAGCAATGCACCGACATCGCCTGACACGGTGCGGGTCACTGCCTCCGGAGTCACAGGAGCGACAGGAATAGTGCATGAGGGAGTTCCTCAGGCCTTTGGAGTTGAGCAGAATTATCCCAACCCCTTCAACCCAAGTACAACGATACGCTATGAGCTACCGAAACCGGCAATCGTTTCGCTGAAGATTTACAGCACTCTCGGCCAGCTCCTGGCAACACTCGAGGATGCGAAGAAAGAAGCGGGCTACTACCAAGTCCAATGGAATGCGTCAAACGTCCCGAGCGGCATTTACTTCTATTGCTTGCAGGCGGGAGAGTACACAGAGACGAAGAAAATGATATTGCTGCGCTGATTCCTTTCGAGCATATCGAGAAAACCGATTGTCGATTTCTTCGAGTAGCCAATCAGAATGCACTCCAAGGGGGTGATTTGCGGAAGATTGTCATATGAACTGAGCAGCCAACACAACGCAGAATATAAGAGAGCATGAACTAGTTCCAATCCACATTCATCATCCTCCGTCGCACCGATACCAACGAATACCTGACACATTTTGAATTCTGGGACATTAGTTCAATCAAGTGGTCAGCGAACTCGAATGAAGCATTTCTTTTCAGGACGCATTCTGACGTGGAAATCAACGGCAGGATGGTTCTGGATTGGTTAAAGGACCCTCTCAATCGAAATGTTGGTTTGATGTGTGCAAAGGCAGGTGTGCAAGGCCGCTCAATGGTCGTAGGGGAATGGAATTCGGTGAATGTCACGAGAGTGGCGTAGAACTTTCGGCTTCACAAGAAAAACGATTTCGATTTCTTTGTATTGCCAAGGGCTGAGAATTTTGTTCTACCATTGTTGAAAGGGCTGCCAGATGTCAGAACTCGTAATGACGATTTCGATTGCGGTTCAAGCCGTAGCCACGATTGCACTTGTTTTAGTGACCTACTTCCTCGTGAAGCATACCAAAGCACTCGCTAAGGTTAGTGATGGCTTGACTAAGATTGAGGAAGCAAGGGATAAGAGGACTCAGCGTGAGAAGAAGCTGTTTGATATTCAGCGGGCTTATGAGTTGGCTGAAGACATACTCAGAATTAACCCCGGGTATTTCGGCGCAGAACTCTTCCCAGGCGTCTCACCTCGCGAACATTCAGAATTACTGAAGAGAATGGAGTTAATGAGTGCCCAGATTGACGATTCCGACACTGTTCAATTACTGAGGGAACTCGTCATAGATGTGCAAAACCTCGAACAGGGGATGGCTCTCGGCGAGGAGAATCGTGTGAAGGATATCGACAAGTTCGGGAAATTTCAGGGCAGGCTAAGAGGGCATCAGATGCATAAGTGGCGGGAACAATTGTCTTCAAATGAAGAATCATGAAAGACAGGACCCGATGAAGGGCACCGTGGTTCTAGGGATGATGTCTACATATTCACAAAGCCTGTTGACAATGAGATTTGAGTTGAACTCCATTCGACGGAATGGACCACTGACACACGGGGAAAACCGTCAATAAGCCCCCTGCGGTCTCCTATTCCCTCCACTTTGCCACATGGAAGAATCGAAGATTACCTCTGGGCTGCTGTCCTCAATAGCTAAGACCATTTACAAGGTCATTTCATTCCCGTTTTCCACCGTAGTGCGGAGGATACGAAACCGTAGAAATGTCTACAAAGCGTTTTGGGAATGGTCTGATGGGTATGCAGAGGAACAGAAGCACGGTCACCATTCAAGTCGAAAGTATGTCCTTCCGAAGATTCTGGAATCTGGATTCATGATTGGTTATGCATACGACGAGCTTAAGGAACTTGAAAGAACTTATGTGACACGCATTCCTCATTTTCTAAGAAAAAAACTGAACCCGCTGTTAAGTCTATTGGACTATGTCCGATTGAAGTATGGAGATGCCCGAGACGCAATGTATGGTTCCGATACCAACTACCTGTCACTGGAGAATGCCAAAGGGGCGAAAGAGGAAATCGGAGATTCGATTTTAGATTTCAGAGATTATTGCAGGAGAAAACTGGACTCCTTCCTATATCGGATCGTGGGATAGAAAGAGAAATTCTGATGAAGAATTTGCGTATTGCAGTAGTCTGAATCTCTACGATATCGCATTGGTTATCGCGTCCCCCCAGGAGGCGTTGAATGCGTGCAAGTAGGCGTGTATAACTGTCGCAAGTGCTGAAAGGAGTATGATGAATAGAGCGACCGATTTATTCAAACGTGCCAAAACGAAGTATCAGCTTAGAGACTATCAGGGAGCAATTGCTGACCTCACCGAAGCAATCGGTCTGAAACCAGATGATGCAATCGCCTACTACAATAGGGGGAACGCAAAGGATGACCTTGGCGAGTATCAGGGAGCAATCGATGACTACACCAAGGCAATCGACCTGAAACCAGATTATGAAGAAGCCTACTATAACAGCGGAATCGCAAAGTCTCACCTTGGAGACTATCAGGGAGCCATTGATGACTTCACCATGGCAATCAATCTGAAACGAGAGAATGCAGTCGCCTACTACAACAGGGGGAACGCAAAGTCTAAACTTGATGACTATCAGGGAGCTATTGCTGACTACACCATGACAATCGGACTGAATCCAGCACATCCGGCGGCATACATCAACAGGGGGAGTGCAAAGTTGGAACTTCATAACCATCAGGGAGCTATTGCTGACTACACCAAGGCAATCAGTCTGAAACTGGACGATGGAGGCGGCTACTTTGGCAGGGGGCTCACTTACTTGGCTCTCGACCAAAAGGACAAGGCGAAGGCTGACTTCATGAGAGCGATAGAACTGGGTTATCGCGTACCTCAGAACATCTTAGATGGGTGCAAGTAAGTGTGTATACCATAGCAGGGATTTGAAGGAGAACAATGAATAGCGCGACCGATTTATTCAAACGTGCGAATACGAAGTATGAGCTTAGAGACTATCAGGGAGCCGTTGCTGACTTCACCATGGCAATCGGACTGAAACCGGACTTTGCGGTCGCCTACTACAACAGGGGTGTGGCAAAGTCTAAACTTGATGACTATCAGGGAGCTATTGCTGACTTCTCTAAATCAAGCAGTCTGAAGCCGGATTTTGCAGAAAGCTACGAGAACAGCGGAATCGCAAAGTCTCACCTTGGAGACTATCAGGGAGCCATTGCTGACTTCACCCAGGCAATCGGTCTGAAACCAGACCATGTAAGTGCGTACTTCAACAGGGGCACCGTACAGTCCGACCTTGCAGATTATCAGGCAGCCGTGGCTGACTACACCAAGGCAATCGACCTGAAACCAGATTATGTAGATGCGTACCACAACAGGGGGGTTGCAAAGTCTCACCTTGGAGACTATCAGGGAGTAATTGCTGACTACACCATGGTAATTAGTCTGAACCCAAATCATGCACAAGCCTACAATAACAGAGGGAACGCAAAGTCCGACCTTGGCGACTATCAGGCAGCCGTGGCTGACTACACCAAGGCAATCGACCTGAAACCAGATTATGTAGATGCGTACCACAACAGGGGGGTTGCAAAGTCCGACCTTGGCGACTATCAGGGAGCAATCGCTGACTATACCAAGGCAATCGGACTGAATCCAGAATTGGCACACGCCTATTGCGAGAGGGGAGGCGCAAGAAATGAGCTTGGAGACTATCAGGGAGCAATTGCTGACTTCACCAAGGCAATCGAGCTGGAACCCGATTATGCAGAAGCTTACAATAACCGGGGAGGCGCAAAGTATCGCCTTAATGATTATCAGGGAGCTGTTGCCGACGTCACAGAGTCAATCGGACTGAACCCCAACTATGCAGAAGCCTACAACAACAGGGGGAACGCAAAGTCTAAACTTGATGACTATCAGGGAGCAATTGCTGACTACACCATGGCAATCGGACTGAATCCGGGTTTTTCAGAAGCCTACAATAACAGGGCGGTCGGACGTTTTCAGCTCGGCGAAAAGAGAAAAGCATTGGCGGACTTCATGAGAGCGATAGAACTGGGTTATCGCGTTCCTCAGGATGTTTTGGATATGTGCAAGTGAGTTCACAACAAAAACGCTTGTCGATTTCTTCGAGTAGCCACTCCTACCACACAAGCGTCACGATTGGCGAGAACTGACCAGCATGCACGATTAAAAAATGAGCCAGTTCCAATTTACATTCATCATCCTTCGCCGCACCGACACGAACGAATACCTGAGCAGTTTGTTCAACTATTTCATTGCACCATTTACGATGAGTGGAAACAAATTGGATATTGAAGTAAGATTCAAAATTAAGTCCACAGACAGCAACCCGATAGACGAAAGTAAACAACAATAAAAAGCAGCAAAGGAAGCTGCCAAGCAATTAGGGCTAAATTTTGAGGAGGAGCAAGTCTTTCAGGGGGCAAGTCACTGCCCGCCGCTGTATCCAAAGGGTGTGAGCTGAATCAATTGACATTAGAAAGAATAGTGCCTATTTTATTAATCCATAGAGCACCGATGGTCTCATTGGATAAAGCGCTTATCCCTTCGATTAATCAATTTTGATTCGATGTCCCTTGAATGTATAGGATATCATGGCACTACCCCTGATGTCGCTGAGAACATAAAGAGAGACGGTTATGTACTTTCCGACGAGAACTCTTGGCTCGGGAAAGGTGTTTACTTCTTTGGTGATTATCATAACCTGACTAACGGCGAAGAAGAAGCGAAATACTGGCTGATAAATGTCAAGAATGAGAGCGAATGGGTGGTCTTCAAGGCGCAAATAGGGTCGGAAAAGTACATTGACCTACTGGAAAACGCCGAGCACCGAGAGCGTTTCAGAAAAATCCAGAGAGAGCTTATCAACAAGAGTTTCGGAGCGGGTCAACATAACAAATACAAGGACAACTTAGTATTTAAACTGCTTCAGGAAGAGACTGAGCTCGAAGTTGTGAGAGCGATAGTTGATGCCGCCAAAGTAAGCTATCAGGTCATCATCAGATTTCAGGTACAAATCTGCGTGAAGAATCTTACTTGCATCAAATCAAATTCTGTATCGAGTCAATCGAGAAATTAAAATGACATTCGGAACCGACATATTGCAGAGAGTGCTGGAGAAAGTCCAGTCAATGAGTGTGGATGACTACAAGAAGCTGAACGAGAGCGTGGCAGGAGAAGAGAGATTAGAAGTAATCTTGGAGCCGACGGGCACCAGAATGGCTGAGGCTTTGCTTTGGATGGAATCTGAAGCTCTGAACCAATATGTTGCAGCGAAGTGGTCTGAAGGGACTGTTCAAAATCTTGCGAGTCATGGATTTGATTTCGAGCTAAAAACCCCAGCGCAGAAATCCGAGTTCGACAGTTACGCGTGGAGCATGTTTGAACTTTGCCAACAAGAATCTGGTCCTCATGGGACAGTTCGACCATATGAGAAACAGTGGGCTGATAGATTGGGAGGGAAATGTTTCCCAATCTCAACGGAACGAGCATATTCCCTCGACCCATCTTATCCGATGGCTGCATAGATGGAAGCAAGCGAATTCAAATTCTTGGGATACAGGGTTGCGAGAGTCGAGTTGGTCATTAAGAACGACTTCTACGGCAAACCTTTCCCCGCCTTGAAACACACCTTGAGTGTCAAGCAGAACCTTGCCAGCGAGAACAATCGTTTCGTGGAAGTGGTGCTGGAAATTGGGGTTCGAGATGAAGCTGAAACGCTGAGTCTCCAATTGGAGATTAAGGGTGGCTTCGAGGGTAACAAAGAGATGAGCGATGAAGCATTCAAAGGTATGTATCTTGTAAATGCTCCTGCTATACTCTTTCCTTTCGCGCGCGCAATTATTACTACCTACACAGCGCAAGCAAATATTCCTCCCATTGTTCTACCCGCAGTTAATTTTGCACCCTTGGCAGATGCCATCGCAGCGAAGGAGTAGACAGTTCGATAGCTACTAAAGATGCATCAGCTGGGCATCCGAGAGTGTTCCTCAGAACGACATAGTTGTTTTTTTTCGAATTACCTCTTATCTTAATCAAAGCAATTCATTTGAAATTGTAGAGCAGATTGTAGAAGCTAAGGTAGGTTCTCTACATTACTGCTGTTTTGTAATAGATGTGGTCCGTGGTTTCTGAATTGAAAACCCCGGGCGCTTAGCTCAGCTGGTTCAGAGCGTACGCCTCACACGCGTAAGGTCACTGGTTCGATCCCAGTAGCGCCCACAAAGCTATTTTTGATTTTCGATGTGCGATTTGTGATGTCGGATTGTGCGTTTTTGTTCCACGCACTCTTCAAGCAGTGCGAATCTGGAATTGCGCGTTTTGCAGCGTCCCGCTGCTTTTTGGCGGGATCAATTGCGAAGTGGCTGTCCAGATTTCTTTTTTTGCACCCGACCAGAGGTCCCTTTGGGACAAAAGGCCATATGAGAACATTCATCCTAGCACTTGCCCTGGTTTTTCTGAGCGCTGAGGCAAATTCGCAATACAGTCACGATGTCATCGTTGAAACACTTCTGAGATCGGATACAACGTCGATTGGCCAGAGGATTGTTTATCCCTCCTTCCAACGGGACGAGGTAACAATCTCGAGAGTGACGATTCCGCCCGGCAAGTCCACGGGTTGGCATAAACACAAATTCCCCGTCTTCGCGTACGTCTTGCAGGGGACGGTGTCTATCGAAGTGGAAAACCATGGTTCCTTTCAATTTGCCGAACACTCTTCGTTCTCGGAAGTCATAGACACATTCCACAACGGGGTGAACAAGGGAAATGAGAACGTAGTGCTGCTGGCGTTTTTCATGGGTGAGAAGGGAGCGCCACTTTCAGTCCGGAGGGACACTCTACAGTCAACGACAAAGTAATCAATCAGTGTACACCTGCATGAGGGCTATCGTCTCACAAGAAGAAATGCTTGACAACAGTCAACACCCTGCCCGAATATCGCAAAGCGCAATCGTTGAATCATATCGACTTTCAGGATGTCTTGTCCGCCCGGCGAAGAATTTTGTCAAGCGGTTTGGCGGGGATCCCAGTGGCTCCTGCAAAGATTCCTGTTTTTCTCAAAGTGATAGTGCAGTTGTGAGAAGTGCGAGCAAACTGCTGATAAAGAAAGGTGGTTTGCGGGCACTTTTTCTCGTCTTAGATGGTTCAAATCCTTAGAAGACAGAACGACGCCGGCAACTGTTTGACAAACACAATGGACAAATTCTCAATGGATGCATTGGTCCTGAAAGGAATCGTTCCGCGGTTTCTACGTCTCATCGCGCGAAGCGACATCGTCAACGTTCCAAGCCTCAGTTTCATCGCGCTCGTTCTTGCTCTCGGTGCAAACGTTGCCGTGGCTCAGGTCACGCTCACTCTGCCGGACACCGTCGTCAATCCATCGACCTCTGTGTCGGTACCTCTCCGGGTGACAGGATTCAATCACGTCGGCTCATTCAGTCTCACGATTACGTTTGACAAGACAGTACTCACCTATACCGGTATTGGGAATCAACCAGCATCGGGAAGCTTGTTCTCCACGCCCCCGGCGACGGCCAACGCGAACGGTTCTGTGAGCATTTCGTGGTTCGATCCATCCCGCGGGTTAAATATTGGGTCTGGCACTTTGTTGAACCTTCTGTTCACGTATGGAAACGGTTCGAGTGCACTGACGTTTGCCAACATCACCCCCAGCAGCATCACGGACTCTCTGGCGACGAATATTCCAGCGAGTTTCACGAACGGGAGAGTGAGATCACTGGGGCCGCCGCCGAACACCCCGATCCTTTCCGCCCCATCGAATGGGGCGGCAAACCAGGCTACATTTCTCACACTGAGCTGGAACGCGCCTTCGGGAGCGACGGGTTACAGGCTCCAGGTTTCTACGGATCCATCTTTCGGGACTGCCGTCGTAGACGATGCAACCTTGAGTTCTCCTTCACGAGTGGTGAGCTCTTTGAACAACGGCACGACGTACTACTGGAAAGTCAGCGCGTCGAACAGTGCCGGCACCAGCGCCTTCAGCACTGCCTGGAGCTTCACGACGATCGTGGCGGCGCCGGCTGCACCGACCCTGCTTTCCCCGGTCGACAATGCCATAAATATTTCTCTCAATCCAGCGCTGACCTGGAATCCATTGGCTGAAGCAACCTCCTATGAACTCCAGGTGTCTCCGTTCTCAAACTTCCCGGACTACGTGTACGACGACACAACGTCTGGTTCGTCACGAACCATTGGTCCATTGAACCTGGGAACCACGTACTACTGGAGGGTGCGGGCCAGGAATGCGGGTGGTTTCGGATTGTTTTCATCCGCGAGGACATTCAAGACGATCTTCACTTCGGCTGTTGAAAACCTGGACGGCGCACTACCGCGTGAGTTTGCACTGAGCCAAAACTATCCGAATCCGTTCAATCCAACAACGAGTTTTGAGTTTCAGGTTGCGAGTTCTTCCGTCAAAGGCGGATCCGCCTCCGGCGGAGAGTTTGTGACTCTAAAGATATTTGACGTCCTCGGCAGAGAGGTCGCCACGCTTGTGAACGAGGTGTGTCCGGCCGGCGTATACACTGTCCGCTGGGATGCCTCTTCGCTGCCAAGCGGTGTATACTTCTATCGGCTGCAGGCTGGGGCATTTACAGCGTTGAGGACAATGATGTTGATGAAGTAACGATGTGTGCGCAAGGTGGCGGCCGATTGCCATGCACAATCGCCGATGAGGTAACAGAATACATTAATCCCTCCGATGAAAAAGATACTTGTTGCTTTCTCCCTGGTTTTCACTCACCTCTTCATCGTCAATGCGCAGACAGATCGTCGCGTCATTCTCGTGATCATTGACGGTGCGCGATATTCCGAAACGTTGGGCGACACGCTTGGCAGGTATGTCCCACGCATGCGCAAGCTTGCCCAGCAGGGGGTGGTGGTGGATTCCGTGGTAAACGACAGCATCACAGTGACGGCTCGAGCCATTCCTGCTATCTGGTGCGGGTCCTGGTCAATTCCTCACGATACGATAGTCAACGGTCTTAGCAATCAGTATGCAACAGCCCCCACCGTGTGGGAGTACTTTCGAAAGTCGAGAGGTGTCGATTCAACGCATGCGCAGTACATCATGAAGTGGTTGACGACACCATGGATTCAGAGCTTTCACCCGCAATATGGTCCCGCGTACTGGCCGTGGTATGTTCTTCAGGGTTCCACAGATCTGGATGTATGGCAGAATGTCAAGTTGAAGCTCCAAACGTATCATCCCGAACTTGCGGTGATCTATCTCTCGGATGTTGATTCGGCTCCATCGAGGGGTTGGGCTGCGTACACACAGGCAATCGTGACAGCCGACAGCATCGTCGGCATGCTTTGGGATTTCCTTCAGAGTGATGTCGTCTATCGCAACACAACCACCATGCTTGTCACCAACGATCATGGCCGTCATCTCGACGGTGTCCAGAACGGATTCGTGAGCCACGGCGACGGTTGCTGGGGATGCAGACACATTATGTTCCTTGGTGTAGGGGCTGGTGTGCCAAAGGGCGTGCACTCATCGGCTCGTCGGACTATCCCGGATATCACGCCAACCATAGGGTCGCTTCTCGGTTTTCTGACACCATATGCCACCGGTAAATCCATGGTTGAGATTCTGACAACTGTTGATGTTGGATCGCAGACAGAACTGATACCCACGACAGCACACCTCTCGCAGAACTATCCGAATCCATTCAATCCCACTACCAGTTTTGAGTATCAAGTTCCGAGTTTTGGGTTTGTGCGTGTGTCGGTT
>JAPLFP010000132.1 GCA_026390585.1 Ignavibacteriales bacterium
ACAAGATATGTCAGCCTGAGCCTAACTGAAAGTGAGACCCTTTGTTTTCAATTTACCGCCAAGACGCAAAGAAGACCAAGGAATTCGCATTTTGGCGGCTTTGCGTTTCCGCTTTTTGAATCCCGCCTCTGAGCGGAATCCAAGAGCGGGACTTTGCGTGAGACTATTTTCTTTCCCTAGAGTGTTTTTGAAATAGGTTCCAGAAAAAAATGGCCCGGTGATCGGGCCATTGTCGATTTGCGGATAGGCGAGTACGAGAGGAACGCACACCACTCAGCATGTGCACTTCTGCTGAGCGTCTACACCCCGTACGGCACCCAGATATTCTTCACTTGTGTGGATTTCAAGAGAAGCTTCTCGCTCCTGATGCTTCTCCAATCAATATGCTCTCCATCTGAAACCCAGGTTTGCTTCATATTGCTGATGGAAGCCTCTTCGGCGACTTTGCTGCTCTCTGAATTGCCGAAGTACCAGATCGCGTCGACGTCCTCATGCTCAGCAAGAACCTTCGCAATGGCATCAGGATTTTGAGCGGTAAGCATGTTGATCACCCCGCCGGGAACATCGGAGTGTTGAATGACCTGAACCAGGTCCATGGCGGTCATCGCGTATTTACCGGCGACGACAACGACGGTGTTTGACATAGCGACAGCGGGCGCAACAATGGAAATCAGCCCCAGAAGCGGAGAATCGTCCGGTGCGCGCATCCCGATCACGCCAACTGGTTCGCGGAGGCCGACGACCAACCGTCTGCCAAGGACCGGCTGAACCAGACCACCAAACTTGTCGGCGTACGCGGCAAAATCAAAAAGGCGGCTAACGCTCTGTTCGACCTCATCAATCGCAGCGTCCACAGTGCACCCTGTTTGTGCGACAATCCCGTCTGCAAAACGCTCTTTCTCGTTGGAGAGGTTCTCAGCCCAAAAGTACAGTATCTGTGCCCGCAGGTGTGCTGCCGACTCGAACCACGAGGGGAACGCCCCCCGCGCTGCTTCGACAGCGTTTCGAACATCTTTCCTGTTGGCTTCTCCGACGACAGCCAGTAATTCACCGGCGGGTGTGGTTATGGAAAAACTTCCCGCTTGATCGGGCCGCGCGAGTTTCCCGCCGATCAGGAATCGGTACGTTCGGTCGATGGCGTTGGGTGAAGCGTATGGGTGAGTGGTTTGCGCCAGAGGCGCATCCCCGCCTGCCCAACTGGTTCCCGAATGGCGGGCAGGCGCCTTTGGCGGAAACTCGCCCTGAGCGAGTCCCGACGTGTTTTGTCGGGACGAGTCGAAGGGTTGGTGAGTGGTTGACTGGAGGTCGGCTTCGACGAGCACATCATACATACCTTCGCGTCCACCTTCGCGGCCATAGCCACTTTCCCTGTACCCTCCGAATCCTGCTGCGGCATCGAAGAGATTGGTTGAGTTGATCCAGATCGTGCCTGCCTTGACCTTGCGCGCAACATCCATCGCTGTGTCGATATCCTGAGACCAGATTGACGCCGCCAGACCGTACCGAGTATTATTGGCGAGCTGAACCGCCTCGGCAGGAGTACGGAAGGTGAGAGTCACCAGCACGGGACCAAAGATCTCTTCCTGTGCGATGGTATGTGACGGTTCGACATTGGTAAAGAGCGTTGGAGGAAGAAAGAACCCACCTTTTGGGCAAACTACGTTCTCCGGCTGCCACATCACGGCGCCATCCTTCTTGCCGATCTCCATCAGCTCTTTGATCTTCTTCAGCTGCTCAGCGTTGTTGATTGCACCCATGTCCACTGTCTTGTCAAGCGGATTGCCGACGCGCAGCTTGCTCATGCGTCTCTTCAGCCGCCTAATGAAATCATCATGGATGCTTTCCTGAACCAGAAGTCGCGATCCGGCACAACAGACTTGTCCTTCATTGAACCAGATTCCGTTGACGACTCCTTCAATCGCTGAATCGAGATCGGCGTTATCAAAGACGATGAACGGTGATTTGCCGCCGAGCTCCATCGTCAGATGCTTGCGCGAGCCGGCCGTTCCTTTTCGGATGATGCGTCCGACTTCTGTCGAACCCGTAAACGTGACTTTCCACGGGACAGGGTGCTCGCAAAGCATTGTGCCGGTCTTGGAGTCGCCGGTCAGGACGTTCACGACCCCGGGAGGTAACTTCACCTCGTTGAGTAGAATGTCAGCGAGCAGGAGGGCGGTCAATGGCGTGGATTTCGATGGCTTAATGAC
Source organism: Ignavibacteriales bacterium (assembly GCA_026390585.1). GTDB lineage: Bacteria > Bacteroidota > Ignavibacteria > UBA10030 > UBA10030 > UBA9647. The sequence continues at coordinate 2,208 of JAPLFP010000132.1, forward strand.
CACCGTGTTCCCTGCTGCGATTGCAGGAGCGATCTTCCATGCGAGCATAAGGAAGGGAAAATTCCATGGTATGATTTGCGCGATCACTCCCCCCGGGTGATATCCCGGGAATTCGCGCTCCATGGTCTGCGCCCATCCGGCGTGATAGTAGAAATGCCTGATGACCACTGGGATGTCGATATCCCTGGTCTCCCGGATTGGTTTGCCGTTGTCCAGCGATTCCAGCACGGCAAAAATACGTGCATGTTTCGCTATCGCCCGCGCAATGGCGTAGAGATAGCGGGCTCGTTCGTGACCCGAGCGAGTACTCCACACTGGAAAGGCCTTCTTTGCGGCATCAATTGCAGCATCCACATCCTCCATCGTACCGAGAGCGACTTCGGCGAGCACTTCATCGCTCTTTGCGGGATTGATAGTCTTGAAATAGCCGCCGTTCTTTGGGGATTGCCAGGCGCCGTCGATGTAATGGGAGAACTTCGAGCCATGCGACTTCAGCCACTCCCGGGTCTTGGTCTCTGATTCTGGTGCAGGACCGTAGTCTAGGGTCTCAATGAGTGATGAGAGCTTTTCTTTGTCCATTGTGCTTTCTCAAATTAAATTGCTGATAGTACGCTGACGTGAAAATCCGAAACACCAAATCCGAAATCTCAAACAAATTCTAAATACTAAATCCAAAGCCTCAAACAAAATCCAAATCCTAAATCCGAAGCTTCAAACAAATCCCAATTCTCAAATCCTAAATCCTAAATCCCAAGTCTCAAACAAATACAAAACTCGAAAATAGAAATGGAAATACGGTTTGTGATTTTCTATTTAGAATTTCGTATTTCCTTTGTATTTCGAAATTCGGATTTAGAGTTTTGTTCCTGCTATGCCATAGGATGATATTGTGCATTCGCATATCGCCCGTACACAAGGTGCCGGAGTTGACGCTCGATGTCATTTAACAAGCTGCTCGCTCCTATGCGAAAGAGATCGGGCTTGGTCCAATCCAGTCCCAACTCTTCCAGCATCAATGTCATCCAGAGCATAGAGTCTTTGGCGGTTCGGATGCCTCCGGCAGGTTTAAACCCGACACGCTGCTTGCCAAGCACTCCGAGATCCATGAACCTGCGGATCTGACGAACCATGACCAAGCCGTTCGGAATTGTTGCATTCGTTGGCTCAAAACCGGTCGAAGTTTTGATGATATCCGATCCGGCCATGATCGCAACAGCTGATGCGGTGGCAACGTTGGTCAGAGTTTCCAGGTTTCCCACTCCAAGGATCGTCTTGAGCTTGGCCCGCGATCCGCAAACCTCACGATACGCAACGACTTCATCGTACAGTGATTTCCACTTTCCGGTCAGCACTTTCTCCCGACTGATGACAACGTCGATCTCTGCTGCGCCGGCCTTGATAGCGAGGTCTATCTCTTTGAGCTTTAGCTGCTGAAACGTCTGTCCTGCCGGAAAGCCAGTCGCGACAGAGGCGACAGGGATACGGCCCTTGAGGAATTGAACAGCCGGCTTTACCTGAGCAGGGTAGACGCACACTGCTGCGACTGTAACAGGTGAAATGATTCCAAGTGCGTGAACGATCTCCTGTTCCAGTGGCGCAAGAGCTTTGGCACAAAGGCGGGCAACTCGTCCCGAAGTGTCGTCTCCTGCGAGTGTCGTCAGGTCGATGCACCGGATGGTGGCAAGATAAGCAGCGACCTGCGCTTCAACTTTGAATGTGCGGCGGGTCCCAAGTTCGATCGCCCTTGCTTCGACGGCGCTTCGGTTGACACGAAGCGACTGAACAAGCCCGATGTCAAATGGAATGGGAGAATTTGTTGACAACCTGGCGCTCGTTCTTGGCTTCAACGCTGCAGATGATCGTGAGTGTATATCGACACTCCGCGGTCGGTTGGTTTTCGCTGTCGGTTTGGAACGGATGAGCTTCTTCTTCATAGAGCCACTTAGCTATGGAACAGTTGTTCGGAAATGATTCTCTTTGCTTCCCTACACGCATTCAGTCACCCCTTCGAAAGAAGGGGTCCAGGACATAGCAGCAACTCTGGTTCTGTCCCGCTTTGTGGGATCCCGCTCGATGGCGGGATCCAGAAGCGGGAGATTCCTGCTGGAGTTTATCCCGACGAAAGTCGGGACAGGAATGACTTATTTACTTTTGGGCGGCTTCGCGTGATTGTTCTCTTCCTGGAGAATCAGAAGCCGTTCCGTGACACCTTCTTGGCCAGGATGCAGAAAAAAGTTCAAAGTGCGGACCCTGACACCCCGAGGGTGGTTTTGAATCATCCCTCTTTAATAGTACCGAATTGCCGGAAGACGTGCAACGGGATGGCGATCGAAACTTGATGTCTCAGGCAATCAACCATTTCATGGGGCAACAATCTTCATGACACATTGTTCGCAATCGAAATCGAGCTTATAGCTTGTCTTGCCATCGGAAAGATAGAGCTCCTCTGCGCTTCCCTTCTCGCCGCGGCAGAGGTCGAACTGGAACTTCAGGCAATGCCGTGTCGTCATGAGGATTTTTCCGGAAGCGTCGTTCTGCAACTCGAGTCCCTTCTCAATTTCCTGAACCCCATGGCGTCTGTAGAACGCGGCCGCTTTTTCATTGACGACGTTTGCAGAATAGGTGAGGCGTTTTTCCGGATAGGGGAAATCATTTGGGGCTATTGTCTTCACCTGTCGCGGAGTATTCCTGAGGCGTTCGGCTTCCAGAGCTGCAACGCAATCTCGCCTGAGCTGGTTGAGTACTCTGACAGGAAGATAGAAGGCTTGCGTCGCTTCGATGGTGACACTCTTCGCATTAAAGATCGTATCTCCGAGCTTCGAAAGCTGCGTCTTGATCGCCTTAAGCGCTGTGTCATGCTTTCGGGCGATTTCCTTCGTGTGCGTGAGACGATGCGTCGCTTCGTTTCCGTTCTCGTCGACTGCGCGCAGTTCAAATCCGTCCAGGTTCTCATTAAATGTGAAGTCAACGTCGACGGTGCGCCGGGCACTATCCGATTTCAAGAGTTGCACAAACTCGTGGTCGTAGTTGCGGTACACGACCACGCCGGGTTCGATCCCCTCCATGGAGTTCGGGAAGATTCTGTTCACTTCGACCCGATTGACGTTGATGCCCATCAATTCATCGTCTTCTCCAAAGAAACAGATGCCGTCTCCATTGTGAAATTCATCGGTTGTCTGGAGCACAAAGAATCCGCTGCCGACGGATTGCACGGTGCCGAGGAGTTTCCCGACTGACTTGGGCGTCCGCAGCGAAACGATTTCAGGTGTCCTCCGACGAATGAAGTAGTCGGTAGTGCCTCGATTGAAGGTTTTTTCGGGGTCAGGGGTGAAGAAGAATGATGTCCTGCCTGAAGACGAGCGTCGGAATCCCTCGCGTTCCTCAATCACAGCGTCGAGCTTGGCCCTGTAGAACGCCGTGATATTCTTGACGTACGATACTTCTTTCAGGCGTCCTTCAATCTTGAACGACGTCACGCCGGCGTCGACCAAATTCGAGAGATAGTCTGATAAATTCAGATCCTTGAGAGAAAGCACATGCTGATTGCATGCCAGAACATCGCCGCGGCCATCCGTAAGTGTGTAGGGCAGACGGCACATTTGTGCGCATTCACCTCGGTTGGCACTCCGGCCCATCGCCGCCTGGCTGAAGTAGCACTGCCCGCTGAAACTCACACACAGCGCTCCATGGACAAAGAACTCCAGATCGAGTGTTGTTCCCTTCCGGATTTCACTGAGTTGCTCCAGTGACAACTCACGCGCAAGAATGACACGCTGGATGCCAACGCGTTCGAGAAACTGAATTCTGTCAAGGTTGTAGTTGTGCGTTTGTGTGCTCGCAAAGAGAGGGATGGGAGGGAGGTCGAGTTCCAACAATCCCATGTCCTGAATAATCAGGGCATCCGCTCCGGCATCGTAGAGTTGATGAATCATGGAGCGAGCTTCTTCGAGCTCGCTGTCGTAGAGAATGGTGTTGAGCGTAATGTAGACCCGCGCCCAGTACCGATGGGCGTAAGAAATCAGTTCTCCAATGTCCTTGAGAGGATTGCCAGCGGCTGCCCTGGCGCCGAATTTCGGAGCGCCGACATACACCGCGTCTGCGCCGTGGTTGATTGCGGCCAGGCCGCATTCAAGGTCACGGGCCGGAGAAAGCAGTTCCAATGACGTTTGCTTGCTTGTCACGCTCACAACCCCTTCTCCGTGCTGTGAGCAACGCCGAAGACGCGCACGGTCGTTCCCTCTATAGTAAACATGAATCTCCAGCGCTTCACGGCAATGGTTGACGTGTGTTCGTCACTTTTCTTGATCCGCCGGTACATATGGGGGTGCGGGTCGCGCGAGAGCAAGCCGGTGAGGTAGTTCTCCACTTCTCGGCGTTCTTCTGGCTCCATCTCCCGCAGCACTTTCCTCACTTCCGTTGTGTATACAACTCTATAAAGAGGAGTGCTCTGTTCATTCGACTCGTCAATCCATCCGGCACGAGCGCGCGGGTGAGATTCGGCGTGAGGAATGTACGGCTTGATGTCGAGCACCGGCGTCCCATCCAACATGTCCGGATTCTCGATGCGAATCGTGCGGCCCTTGATATCGATGAGTTTACAGAGTGATAGGCCAATTGGGTTCGGACGGTGCGGTGAACGCGTCGAGAAGAGCCCGCGCTTCCTTCTTCCGCCATGGGGTGGAAGCACTCTCGGTTTCCAGTTCTTGTTCTTGTGGAACCAGAAGATCACCCAAATGTAGTCGAATCCCTGGAGGTCGTCCAGTGCCTGCTCGAAATTGCAGCGTTCATTGAGCGTGATGACACCGACGGTTTTCTCAGACGATGAGGCCGGCTGGCGCGGTGCGGCATATTTTGACTTAAAGGGCGTACGCACCACGCCGATGGGATGAATGTCCAGTTTGGGTTGCAGCATGCGACAAGATAAGGGAGAATTAGTCGAATTTCTACGTACCGTGAAGAAGTCCTTCTTCTGGCTGAGATCCTAAGAGGGAAGAAGGACTTCTATTGATCAGACGCCCCACGGAAACCACACCGCCCGACTAAAAGGCCGGGCGGTGGCAAGACGCTTGGAATGGTCGCACAGGTCAACGCTTTGGCGGGACGATGGTGTCGCCGGGGAGATCGCGGTTCACGATCTGTTCGACATCAAAGGAAAAGACTTTTTCGGGATGCATCATGCGGACCGTCTTTATGCTCTTTACACTTGAGAGCGGCCATAGAACCACATCTCCATAGCCATTGGTGCTCTTTTGACTTGACCAGAAAATCATCCCCATTTTGTTTTCCTTGATGAACCAACCCAGGAACACAACAGAGTGTCCGAGGCCATGAACCCAGGAAATGTTCATGAAGTCCCCCGGGCGGGCGCGCTGAGGTGGAATTTCCTCACCCATGCCAGAATACTGCACCATTGCATACTGTGTTCCCCAGCCGTCGTCGTTCCACTTCCCCCAAAACTTGATCCTGTCCTCCCGGCGACCGCCATCAGGTTCCTGCATGTGCAGAGATTCAAGCCGCTCAGGAGAGAGTCGGGTACCGCCGTCGGGGAAAATCAGATTGAGTGCCTCGATGAACACTCCGTACGATGATCCGCTGCAGTAGCTTGTGGTGCGGGGCGGATCGAGCAATGGCTTCTGGAAAAGATTAAGCTCATACCCAATGGGCGATTCTGTTGGCTCGGCCGACATGCCGGTGAAGTATCCACCGCCGTCCATCGCGTGCGACTGAACTACATCAATTGCTTTCAGCACTGCGAGATTATAACCCCGGATGTATCTCTCGAACATCATCTCATGATTCAAATGCTGCTTCACCGTCGGGATATCGACCGTGTCGACGAAGAGCCACTGGCCATCATCCTTCGTTGCCTGATTTATCTGGGATATGGCAAGTGAAGATGACAAGCAAAGACAAGCGAATACTGCTTTTGCAGAAGTTGGAATTCTCATGAGTCTGGCCTTGACGATTGAGGAACCACAAAAGTCACAAAGGTGTTTAATGAAGACACCGGCTGTGGATCCTTTTCGGCAATATCTCACTGTTTACGCGCAATGTCAAATGAGTCCATGTTGAGAAGCGCATCTGCAGGAATTAGCTCTTACGTGAAGATGAATTTCGTCTGAAGCAACAAGAGATCAGTTCTCTGACATCCAATAACCACCAATAGCATGGAGTAAAGTGCATGGTAAAGATCAACGCACCCGCACCGGAGTTCACCGAAGAAGCATATATCAATGATGAGATCAAGAAGATTTCGCTAAGAGACTATCGTGGAAAATGGGTCGTCCTGTTTTTCTATCCCGCCGATTTCACATTCGTATGTCCGACGGAACTTGGCGAGCTCGCGGACCATTATGCAGAATTGAAGAAGGAGGGGGCGGAGGTAGTATCTGTGAGCGTCGATACGGGCTGGGTCCACAAGGCGTGGCACGACAATTCACCAACGATCAAGAAGGTCACATATCCGATGCTGGCAGATCCAGCGCGACGCGTCTGCACATCCTATGGCACGTTGATCGAGGACGAAGGTCTCTCACTTCGTGCAACGTTTCTCATCGATCCGCAGGGAGTCCTCAAGGCGTATGAAATTCATGACAACAGCATCGGTCGCAGCATTGACGAGCTCATCCGCAAACTGCTGGCTGCGAAATTCGTCGCCGAGCATGCTGGAGAAGTTTGTCCGATGAACTGGAAGCCGGGTGAGAAGACATTGAAGAAGGGGCTCGATCTGGTGGGCAAGATCTAGTTCTCTGACGATTTGCGAGAGGCCCCCGCGTCCTGATCAACGGGCGTTGGGGGTTTCCGTTTCTGCCTGGAACTTCACTTTGAACACGGGTGTTTTCCACAGGAACACACCTTTTTCTTCATCCGCGCCTGGAGCAGTCATGAATCATTACCCCCTTACCGAAGACCACATACGGTTCTACGAAAAGAACGGATACATCCAACTCGACAATGTTCTGGACAACAGCGAAGTGGAGGTTCTCCGGAAAGCTCTGGCTCAGGCTGTCGAGGACAAAAACAAATACAACCTGAACCTGGGCCCCCGAACGGATGAAAGCTACGCAAAGGTGTTCTTGCAGATGGTGAACCTGTGGGAACGGTATCCAGTTCTGGAGGACTATGTTCACAACGTCCGTGTCGCAGAGATCGCCCGAAGGTTGACACGTTCGAAGTTTGTGCGGTTGTGGCACGACCAGGCGCTGATCAAATATCCAAAGGACAGCAAAGCAACGGCATGGCACCAGGACACGGTCTATTGGCCGATGAATGAGGCAGGAGGACTCTCATGTTGGATGGCGTTGGATGATGTGACAATGGAGCGAGGCTGCATGTGGTTTGTTCCGGGCTCACACAAACTGGGGCCTCTTCCGCCGATTGACCTTGGAAATGTGTCGCCTGACAATCTTGACGCTGTCTTGCCGTTATCATTCAAAGGAGTCAAACCGGTCGCAGTCGAGTTGAAGCCCGGAAGCTGCACATTCCACAATGGACTAACATTCCACTACGCCGGCCCAAATGTGACCGACATTCCGCGTCGTGCGATGGCCACCATCTTCATACCGGCAGGGACAACCTACAAGAAGCACACGCACATCGTGGGAGACCGCGGTAACCTCCATGTGGGCGAGGAGTTCCACGGTCCGCTCTTTCCGGTTCTTGCCCGCGCTTGAGAAGCTAGAGGAATTGAATCGGGTAGGCACCTTCGGATATCCCCCCAAATTTCCGTATCTTCTAGTACGATCAGTCACTTCCCCCCTGTGCTCTTCTTGTCCGGAACCGGGTGTATACGAGGCTCTGCTCAGTCAGGAATGGAGATATGTGATGGCGAACGAGACGTGTTGTTCGTCGGTCACGTGCGGTCGAGCAACTCATTGAAAGGGTAAAGACAAATGCGTACCAGCTATATCGTGGCCATAGCGATTCTTCTTGTGTTTACAGGATGTAACCAGTCGGAGCTCGAGAACAAGAACATGGAACTTCAGAAGCAGCTTCAAGCGAAGGACCAGTACATCGAAGAAGTCACCTCGGCGATCAACGAAATCCACAATCAGCTTGAGAGCACCTGGGCGATGGAGAACAAGGTGATTCTACAGTCACTTGTCAGAGAGGGAGCCAAGGCACCTTCACATTTGCAGGTGAAGCAGCAAATTCTCAGCCGGATCTCTGACATAGATTCCATTCTTGCGGCCAATCGGAAAAAGCTCTCGAATCTTCAGAATCGGCTGAAGAATGCCGCAACCCAGTACGCAGGACTTCAGAAAATGGTAGACGACCTGAAGGCAACGCTGGAAGAGCGCGAGAAAACCCTCGCCGACTTGCAGGCTCGCGTCAAGTCTCTGGAATCCGAGGTCAGCGAGAAGACACGAGTCATTATTGCACGCGAAGCTACCATTGAGGATCAATCAAGTCAACTGAATGAGCGAACCCGGCAGATGAATACCGTGTACTATGTTGTCGGGAAGAAAGATGAGCTGAAGGGGCAGGGGATTACTACGGAAGAAGGCGGTTTCTTGTGGGGATTGCTCGGTTCGACGACCGTGCTTGCAGGAAACTTCAATGCAGACTTGTTCAAGAAAATGGACAAGACAAAAGAAGCACAGATCGACGTTCCGGGCAAGATTGCTGAGATCATACCGAAGCGTGATGCAGGATCTTTTTCGATGGAAGAAACCACGGGAGGTCACACGTTACTGAAAATCATCAATTCTGAACAGTTCTGGAAAGTGAACCGTCTCGTGATCGTTTTCAAGTAACGGGAAGTGAAATTCTCTCCTCCTGATGTAAACGAAACGCCCGGGGTTACTATCCGGGCGTTTTTTTGATTTGGCCGATTGATGCCTCTGCGGACATTTCTCTGCTGTCGAAGGACGGCCGATGGCATGCCAGGTGAGCATCAGGTGATATCAAGGCAGCAAGTAGGAGGAACTGATCTGTTGGCGCAATCGATCAACGGACAAATAGGACAAACGAGAAGGAGGAATGTGATGCGCTCCATCATCCTGTTGCTCTTTTCCGCCGTTCCCCTATTCTCCCAAACTCTCTACAACGACACTACGATCACCGAGTTGAGGCTTTCCTTCTATTACACTTCGTGGAAAGATTCTCTAACAAAGCACGTTGCCTCGGAGACGGATATCCCCGCGCGTTTGACCGTCAACAGCGTTATCTACGACAGCATCGGGGTTCGGTACAAAGGGAATTCATCCTACAATGTGTCGTCGGAGAAGAAGCCTTTCAACCTCTCGATTGATGCCTACAAGGAAAACCAGCTGTTGGACGGGTACAAGACGCTCAATTTGAACAACTTCTTCAAAGATCCGACGTGCGTGAGAGAGAAGATCGCCTATGAGATCGCTGCCCGGTATTTCCCTGCCGTGAAAGCCGCCTACGCAAAGCTCTACATCAACAATGAATACTGGGGCCTCTATCTCAATGTGCAGCAGATCAACAAGATCTTCTTGCGGGAGCACTTTGTCGAGTGGGACGGGAACATGTACAAAGGTGATCCACCGACGTCATCTGGCGGAGTCTTCGGGGCTGACCTGACGTGGCACGGCGCGGATACCTCGTACTACAAGGCGCGATATGAACTCAAGACGAACGAAGAGCAAAACGACTGGAGTGACCTCGTTCGCTTCATCAACCTGATGAACAATCGCCCCGAGGCTTCATTTGAGACAGAGATCGCGTAGTATCTGAACGTCGATCGCACATTGTGGTATCTCGCGTACTGCAACGTGTTCGTCAATCTGGATTCTTATCTCGGCTCAGGACACAACTACTATCTGTACGACAGTGCGTTGGAAGGTATGGACATGATCCTGTGGGACATCAACGAGGTACTGGGGACATTCAGCAGTGAGCAGCTTACAATTGAGCAACGGGGGAAGCTCCCTCTCCTTTACAAGAATCAGGATGTCGCACGCCCCCTTGTGAGGCGGCTCCTTACGGTCTCCTCGTTTCGTCAACGGTACTACTCCCATTGCCGTGTCATCTTCAACGAGACTCTCATGGCGAGTTACTGGCAACCCAACGTGCAGAAGTACCAGCAGCTCACTTCGGCGTCGCTCAGTGCCGATACGCGCAGACTGTACACGATGGCCCAGTTTTCAACGAATGTGACAACCGACATCGTCGCTACCGGGCAGGGCGCGGGCGGGACGATTCCCGGTGTGCTGTCGTTCATCAACGATCGCCGTTCGTACCTCTCAACTCTGACCGAAGTCGCCGGAGCCGTACCCACGGTTGCATCTCTACAACATAGTCCGGTGCAACTCATGCATTCCGACTCTGTTTCGATTCAGGCGGTGATCCGAAACACGTCCAGCGCATCGCTGTGGTGGTCAGTCAACCACTCGCGTTTTCAAAAGCGGGCGATGGCACGGTCCTCCTCTGACTCGACACTTTTCCGCGTCACCCTCGGGTCGTTTTCCCACAACGACTACGTGCGATACTATGTGGAGGCTGTAGCCGCCAATGGAGCTTCCGAGGTGTACCCGTCGCGCGCAGAATATGTCACTCAATCGTTTGTCGTGAGCGGCACAAATCTCCGCTTCCCTGTTGTTATCAACGAGCTGATGGCGAGCAACACGAAAACGGTCAAGGACCAGCAGAACGAGTACGACGACTGGATTGAGTTGTACAACACTTCGAGTGATACCGTTGTGCTCGCAGGCATGTTCCTGTCCGATGAACTGATGCCGAAGCAGAAGTGGAAAGTGCCGACGAAGACGGTGATTCCTCCGAAAGGGTTCTTGCTCATTTGGGCCGATGAAGACACGTTGGATGTTGGCGGTCTCCATGCCAATTTCAAGCTCTCGAAGAGCGGCGAGGCTGTGTTTCTATGGGATACCACGGCATCGATCATTGTCGATTCGACGGTGTTCGGGGTGCAGGTCGACGACAAATCGTGGGCAAGAATTCCTGATGGGACAGGGATATTCCGCATCACCGACGCAACACCAAATGCTCCAAACGACAAGACCGTGAGTGTCGGTGGTCAAGGGGCATCGCCGGATGCATTTGGGCTTTCACAGAACTACCCCAACCCGTTCAATCCGTCCACGGTTGTTGGCTTTCAGCTGCCGTCGGCGAGCTTTGTTTCGCTCAAGGTCTTTGATGTCACAGGGAGGGAAGTCGCGAAGCTTGTCGAAGGGAACAAAGACGGAGGTCGCCATGAGATCCGGTGGAATACGACCTTGCCAAGTGGAATCTACTTCTATCGACTGCAGGTTCGCCCTCTTTCCGGAGGTCGGGCAGGTGAAGTTGTGGAAACGAAGAAAATGGTCCTCTTGCGGTAAGATCGGGGAGACCTGCGACGCGTTCGATTACGGCGTTGACTTCCCGCGAAGGCTCCTCAGAAGAACATAGGAGAAACCGAAATAACCATTTCAGCAAAAAGCCCGGCAACAAGTCCGGGCTTCTTTCTTTTTGCGCTGGCCATGCACCGAGATGCAGGGATAGAAGGCAGGCCTAACGATTGCGGGGTCGTTTCTGTTCCAGGTATTGTTTCACCGCGCTCGCAACGACATACTCTTCGTTCGTCGGTATGACCGCCACTTTGATCCTGGAGGTGTCGTGTGAGATGAGCCCCTCTTTTGGGTTGGCGTTGTTCTTCTCATCGTCGAGCACGATGCCAAGGTTGTCCATGTTCGAGACAATTGCTTTGCGGAGGCGGGTGGAGTGTTCCCCGGCACCGGCTGTGAACACGATGCAATCGGCACCATTCAGTGCCACCAGGTATTCTCCGATGTATCTCTTCGCATTATAGACAAAAGTCTTGAACGCGAGCTCTGCTCGCTTGTCCCCGTTGTCCATCCCCTGTTCGATATCCCGAAAATCGCCGCTAGTCCCTGAGATCCCGTAAATCCCTCCTTTGGACATCAGGATCTTGCCGACCTGTTGCACTGAGAGATTCTCCTGCTCCATCAGGTAGAGCAAGCCAAACGGATCAAGGTCGCCCACGCGTTTCGCATTTGGCAATCCGCTTTGTGGACTCATCCCCATCGAGGTATCGATGGACCAGCCGTCCTTGATAGCGCAAATGGAGGAGCTTCCGCCGAGGTGGCAGGAGATGACTTTCTGAGCACCGAACAATTCCTTCGCCCGCATTCCGATGTATCGGTGAGAAGCGCCGTGAAACCCGTACTTGCGAATCCCATGCTTCTCATAATACTCATAAGGGATGGCGTACAAATACGCCTCGGGTGGAATGTTCACGTGGAAATGGGTCTCGAAGAGCCCAACACGCGGAATTGAGGGAAGGAGGCTCTTGAAGACAGAAATCGCCAGCAGATAAATGTCTGTATGAACAGGAGCGAGTGATCGGTACTCCTCCATCGCTTTGAGGACATCGTCTGACAACTCAACGCACCCGGTAACGCCTTTTGCATGCACGGTCTTGAATCCGACGGCGGCGAGATCGTCGATAAGGTGCGCTTCCTTCATCGACATGAGCGTTAGATTGACGGCAACATGGTAATCGGGGACGTGCTGCTTGAGCACGATCTTCTCTTTACCCGCACGATTGAATGAGTAGATCCCTTCCTTGTCACCGATGCGCTCCACGTTTGCCTGGAACAGGAGCTGCATGGTGGTCAGATCGTACAGCTTGCACTTGAACGAGGTGCTGCCCGGGTTAGCAATGAGGAGAGTCATTAAATGTCACCGTTGTTCGGTAAGATAGGTATGTCGATTGGGATAAAAGGAAGAAGCACGAAATTCGAAGCACCAAATCTCAAATAAATTCGAAATGCAAAACACGAAATCCTAAACTGATCAGTTTCTTTCTATTGTTTCGGATTTAGTATTTGTCCCGCTTCTGGATTCCGCTCGGAGGCGGGATTCAGAGAGCGGAATTTGATGTTTCGACATCGGATTTAGAATTTGTCTTGTGTTTCGAGAGTTTTGCTATCACTTGTTCCGCGATTTGGCGGATCTTCTGTTCGCTGACGGTATCGTGAGATGTATGAGATTCATAGGACTCGGACGCGCTGCT
>JAPLFP010000295.1 GCA_026390585.1 Ignavibacteriales bacterium
TCGATGAACTGACCGCCACCGTCCATTTGCTTCCATCTGTCCTCCTTTACTTTACTTCTTGCTCTGGAGTTGAAGGTAGTTCCCCTCAACTCTAGATGCAAAAAAGTGGGAGGACAAATGTCCTTATTTCAAGAGTACCATCTTCTTCGACAAAACAGTGGCACTGCTTGAACCACTTGCTTCGAGTCTATAGATATACGTGCCCGAAGCAACCTGTCGCCCTGTCTCGGTTGTTCCGTCCCATGAGGTTGAGTAGTGGCCGTTCGTGAGGTCGGAGTTGACGAGTGTTCGGACGAGCTGTCCCAGAATGTCGTAAACCGCGAGGCGGACATGGCTCCTCAACGGTACATCATACTCAATCTTCGTCGAGGGATTGAACGGGTTTGGATAGTTGTCATGCAAACGAAACTCAGTGGGAATATCCACTGACTCCGCACTACTCGCAACTTTCCCGCCTTGTATGAACCAGCGTGGATTGTAGAGAGCGACTTGGAACGGAGCATATGTCAGTTTGCTCGTTGCTCCCTCAAAAAAGAGAAGTGCTTTCTGCGCCGGGCTTGAAAAACAGAGTTTGGCGTCGTCCGGAGAGAACGATGGCCGCTCAGCGTCGATGATCGGCCCGTTTAGTGTGAATGAAGGAATGTTGAGCGCCTGAATCTGGCCCGTATTGAAATTGCCGACATAGGTGTCGAATTTGCCGGTTGCGTCGACGTAATTGAATGCAATGAGATCCGGGTCCGTGTTGCTATAGCTGACGTTGCCAATACTCACGTTATTCGGCTGTGAACCGACAAGATTGTAGATCTTGCCAGCCGAGAAATCGATTTCGTACATGCTCCAGTAGCTGACCTTTGTGCTCGTTCCGACATCGACCTGATTGAAGGCGTCGAATCCGATCTTCGGTTTGTTCATGTTCGGCGACCATGACACAACATCGGGATACTGAATCGTCTGCACCTTGACGCCGCTCTGCGAACTCTCGGGATCCAGCGGGATTTTCGAAAGCTGATACTGCGGATTGCCATCGTAGATATACAAGTTTGCGTCGTTGGCATAGGCCGAGGCGATCGCCACATACTTTTCGTCGGGTGAGACAGAGGCGTTCCAGAGGTCGCCTGCTTGTTGGATCTTCAGCTGTTGGAAGACACTCACAGCCCCACTGGTGATATCGACGTATGCAAGCTGCCTGGACTGGTTAATGAACCAGATCCGCTGGCCGCTGAGCCCGGTTGAAAGCTGGGCGCGATCGCCACTGACAGATCGCGCAGCTGCGCTGGCGCTACTGAACGTGGCCGCCTGTCCGGTCGAAGGATCATAGAGCCCTATCTGTCCGTTGTCGATCATGAAGGCGATGTATTGCTTCCCTCCGGACACCGGCGGAATATCGTTCCCGGTTGATCCGGTGCCGCTGCCGGTGGTTGCGGTGATCCCCACAGCTTCAAAAGCGGCATTGCAGGAAGCGACATCTGCACTCGTGATGCCTGATTGGCCAACGAGATCTGTCGCGGCCTGTGCCACGGCCTTGCGGCAATCGCCAAACTGGCTGTTTCGTGTCAGGTATTTAGTCAGTGCTCTATAATAGATAAGCTCCGCTTTGTTCCGACCGATCGCCATGATGACGTTGTATGCAGCCTTGTTTGGAATTCCACTATTCGCGTGGACTCCTCCGTTGTCGTCATTTGTGCCGACGTTTTGGTATTCGCTCATCGCCGCCGGCTGCGGAGAAACAACACTAGGGTTCTTTGGATTTGAAAGGTCACGCACAGCAGTCTTTCCTGTGCCGGCCTTAGTGATGTTTTCGCCCAATAAGTAGTTGGTTCTGTCAATCATGATGCCGAACACGTCTGCAAATGACTCGTTCAATGCACCGGATTGAGTTTGGTAGATAAGACCAGCGGAATTCTGGATAACGCCGTGCGTCATCTCATGACCGGAAACATCCAGGGCACCAGCAAGGGGTTTGAAGAACTGATCACCATCTCCGTAGGCCATCAAACGATCAGACCAATACGCATTGTCCATCCCTTTTCCGCCCTGTGTGACGTGAGTGATGGACATGATTGACGCGTCCTTATTATCGATGGCTTTTCGATTGTGCGTCGTTGTATAGTAGTCATACGCGACTTTCATGTTGTAATGTGCCGAAACCGCTGCCGGGTCAGACCACGTGTTGTTTGGTGACGTGTTGTGCGCAAGTTGTGTGTTTTGACCGAGGTCTTGGTTGTTCGCCGAGATGGTCAGGCCGCCGCCGGATGGATTGTCCGGCAATTGTGATTGGCCAGCATTCAGGTTCGGCAGGTCCCAGATCATGTAGTAGGTGCCAGCGCCATTGTTCCATACTCGCAGGCTTTGGTTGACATTGTTCAGATCTTTTGCAGTGGCGTCGGCGAACGAACCAGCGAGGACGGCGGATGCATGTGGCGGCTGGATGTTCAGTTCGCCAGAGATGACCGGTGCCTGAGCGTTGTGATTCGGCAGGAGAGTGCAATGACGCGCAATTCTGTTCAGTATACTGCCGTCCTGAGCGTCGATGATAAAGGAATACCATTCGACAAGGTTTGGATGGATGTTCACGTCATAACCAAGCCGAAAGGTCCCTTGTGGTGTTGGATAGAGAACCAGTTCTTCCGTCGGTCCGGCGATCCCGAGGAAGGAGGATGCTTCCGGAGAAAGAGGTTGGTATCTGCCTTCGGCTTTTAGATTATTGACGACGAGTTGCAGAGCGGCCGTGGGGCTCTTCGCTGGGATCGTCTCAACACCGACAGGGGTCGGTTCGTAGGTGCCGTTAATGAGATACGCTGTCCCCTGGGCATTGAAATGAACGTAGAGATCTCTTCCCCAAACGGGCACTCCACGATACACTTGCTGAAACCGCACATGCTCATAGGAGAGCTCATCCCGATTTGAACTCATCAGCGACAATTCTTCCGCAGGATTGTTCAGTCGTAGGAGGGCCGACTGCGCTTTCAAGATCGCGACAGCCAGTTCAGCATTCGTCCGGGCCTGCTTTCGAAGTGTCAGTCCGTTTTGCCCGGAATTCAATTCTCCTTCCAACCATCGAACCGTGCCATTTGGCGATCGTTGAATCTTCATCAGAGGATTTGATTGTTGCCCTCCCTGCAGAAGCATGGCTGGCGATGCTGTACCGAGTGGAACCTTTTGCCCTGTGCCGACGACGCGGGCGGCAGAAAGGAGGTTCGAACCGTGATTGGCCTGGAGGTACTCCTGAATCGACTTGTACGTCGGTATGGATGAAGCATCAAGACCTGAGAGAGGTTGGGGGTCGCCCTGCCGCTTCTGGGACGTACTTGTCGAAGCAAGTAAAGTGATAGCGATGCAGAGGAACACAAATCGACGCGCAATGCTCATGGAAACGCCTCCTTCGATGAAGTGGTGGTAAGGTGAAAAAATCAAAAGAGAATTCTTTGTATGAAGAAAAGATTAGCGATCTCGAGTGATGATGCCGCGGCAAGTGCTATAAATCCGCTGAACAGGGGTGAGGTCGGACGCCATGGCACTCGATTTTGCCCAAGAGACTCGATGCACTTTTCCATTCGCTGACACGGTCATGAACTGTGTCATGTTCCCGGTTCCAGAAGAATCGATTTCGAAAAAGTGTCCGTCCGCGATGCTATTCCACAGCTCGCGGAATTGAGTCGCTTTGAGTTTCGAAACCCGCTGGGAGTTCTCTTCAGCCCTGGTTCCGCGCCAGGTAAAAACTGAACCTGAACTGTCAACGGTGAATCCATTCCATTCCCCCGTAAATCCACCGCCTTCTCCTATTACCAGGCGGAGATCGCTTGGGACAGAAATGTCGCTATGGGAGTCAGATCTTGAGGAGTCGTACGAATGACAGGAGAGAATTGTTAAAACTGAGAAGACGCAGAGCAACTTCGTGGATGAGGTGAAGAAAGCTTGCTCTCTTTCAGAAATCTGCATTTTTCTCGTTTTGTGGAATTTGTGGTGGGAAGTTCTATCATCATATTACCGAAAGTGAGAACAACAATCAAGTCAAAAATGGGAATCCTTGTCAAGAGAAATTCAAATACTTGTTACTGGCAGCCAATTTGTGGTTCGCCACCGAACGACCATTCTTTGTGTTGACTGAGGGATAGGTAGGATCGCTGACCATCAATACGGATAGAAGACATAGAACATCAGCGATAGCGCCGCAAGCACCCACAACCCCGGCTTTACCTCGCTAACTCTCCCGCCGAGAATCTTAAAAAGCGGGTACAGCAGAAATCCTGCCGTCATCCCGATGCCGATGTTGTACGTGAAGCTCATCATGACCACGATGCTGAAAACCGGGAGAACTTCCGAGTAGTCGTCAAACTTCAGGCGCGTAATTGGCGCGATCATCATCGCTCCGACGATGATCAACGAGGGGCCATATGCGAAGGAAGGCACAGCAGAAAGAAATGGAGCGAGGAACAATGCCATCAGAAACAGGAGAGCCACGACCACGGCCGTCAGGCCTGTCTTGCCGCCGGCTGCAATCCCTGTTGCCGACTCAATGTATGCGCCGGTGGTCGTCGTGCCGAGTAGTGAGGCGACGACCGTGCTGACGGCATCAGTCATCATCGGTTTTTCGATGTCGGGGAGATTTCCTTTTTCATCGAGAAGATTCGCGCGCACTCCGAGTGCGATAAGCGTGCCAAGAGTATCAAGAAATGCCATTACAAAAATCGTGAGAATGACTGAAAACAATCCCCAACTCAATGCCCCAACGATATCGAGCTTGAGGAAGATCGGGCTGAGGTCAGGTGGCATACTCACCCATCGGTCGGGAAGAGGCGTGACGCCTGAGACGAACCCGATCACCGTAACAGTGAGGATGCCGATCAGAATCGCTCCGTTAACCCGCCTGATCAAAAGAAAACCGATAAGAAGGAATCCGAGGATCGCCAGCAGCACCGTTGTTTGATGGAAGTTGCCGACGTGAACCGGAGCCCCTTCCACGCCGAGGCGTACGATGCCTGTCTCATTCAATCCGATGAAACTGAGAAACAAACCGATCCCCACGGTAAGACCTATCTTGAGCGATTCCGGAATGGCATCCGCAAGCCAGCTTCGAACCTTCAGGAGAGTCAGAATCGCGAAGACAATCCCGCTGATGAAAATCGCCCCCAGAGCCGTCTCCCAGCTGTAGCCCATGACCTTCACGACGGTGAAAGCGATAAAGGCGTTTTCTCCCATATACGGGGCAATCGCGAAGGGACGGTTTGCATACAATCCCATCAGGAGAGTTCCAAACGACGCGCTTACAATCGTCGCCACCATCGACGCCCCAAAGGGCATTCCGGCTGCTTCGAGTATTTTCGGGTTGACGACGATGATATACGCCATCGTAACAAACGTAGTCAGGCCGGCGAGAATTTCCTGCCTGATGGTCGAACCAAGTTGTTCGAGTTTGAAAAATGTGGAAAGGGAAATCATGTCGTTTTTATTCCGGGGTAGATGGAGAAGGGATACGCGGCAACAGATGGAAGAATATAGACCAAGACCCATTGAGAAGCAAGAACCCGAGGGTTGATGGGCTCAAGCGACCCTTAGAATCTGTCCCTCTTTTTTGCTATAATCAAAGCTATGGTAGGCACCGAGCCAAGGCATAACGACACCCCCTCAACAGAAGAAGAACTCTATGTTGCGGTCGGGGCCCTCGTCGCTGATGCGGCCCTGTCGCCTCCGCTCGTCTTGAAGCAGCTCAGGGCTGATGTGCGAACGACTGCCCATTCCCGCCGTGCACTCACCAATTTCCATCGCTTTCTGATGACAGGTTTTTCATCGTCCTGGCTCCGCGATTTCAACGAGCATCACCTCCTTCAACAGATTCTCCTTGAGCTCTTTTCTCAATCCCAATTCCTGGCAGATATTCTTGTTCGGAACCCCGAGCTGTTTCGTTGGCTCACCTCCTCAAACGTCCTGCAAGTCACGAAAACTGACACACGCTATCGGGAAGAGGTTGCAGAAGCGATCGGGCTATTTCAGCGTGCGGAAAAGAAACTTGACTCACTGAAGCGTTTTCAGCGACGCGAGTTGCTGCGAATCGGAGCACGACAGATCCTGAAGGAGGCGGATGTAGCAACGACATCCTCAGAGCTGTCCGCCTTGGCAGATTCCATCATCGGGGCAGTACTGGGTTTGGCGTACGCTCATGTCGCCGAATCAACGCAAATCGCTGATCAAGGGGAACTAGCTGTCATTGGTCTCGGAAAACTCGGCGGAGGCGAGCTCAATTTCAGTTCTGACATCGATCTGATGTTTGTGTATGAAAAAGACGGACCCTTGGAGGGATCAGCGGGAAGGCTTGGTACAGTTCACGAGTACTATGTCAGGGTCGCGGAATTCGTTGTGCGCCGCCTGAGCGAGCACACTGGTGAGGGGCACCTTTATAGAGTCGACATGCGACTGCGGCCTGACGGCGGTTCGGGTCCGCTCGCAATGTCCCGCTCAGCATACTCCGCTTACTATGAAGCGCGTGGCGAAGCTTGGGAGCGTCAGATGTTGCTTAAGGCGAGGGTGGTTGCGGGAAACAAAAGGGTGGGTGAGCAATGGGTGTCGGACCTTGAACCTTTTGTCTTTCCGAAAACACTGCTGACCAGCCCGCTTGATGAAATAGCACGTATCAAGACGAAGATCGAAGCGAAAATTGGAGATGCCACAAATGTCAAATTGGGACGCGGAGGAATCCGGGATGTCGAGTTCTCCGTTCAGGCACTCCAACTTCTCAACGGAGGTGCCAACGCCGGCATTCGCCATCGCTCGACAGTTGCAGCGATTCGCAGCCTTGTCACCTCGCGACATCTCAAAGAGCGCGAAGGGAAAGATCTTGAATCTGCGTATCACTTTCTGAGAACAGTCGAAGACCGCCTTCAATTGTTGCACGGTTTGCAGAAGCACTCACTGCCAGAATCGGTCGAAGAACGCACGATTCTTGCTCGCCAGTTGGGCTACAGATCCGCAAATAGCTTTTCGCTCGATCTAAGAAAGCATCAATCAAGAATCCGGGCGGTGTATCTTTCAGTTTTTGGCGAAAGGAAATCCGGGAAGCGAAAGAGCCCGCTCTCTTCGATGGAATCGCTGCTCGAATCTCGGAAACTCCGAACATTCGGCTTTGCGGAGACTGTCGATTCCAGAAAACGGATACTGGAGATCATTGCCCTACTTCCAGAACTACGTGAGCCCGATCAACTCCGCCCCCTGCTCGGGATCATCCGAAGTCATGGCGCTCCTGATTGGTGTATTGAGAACCTTCTGCTTGTCGCCGCATACGTTCCCATCAGGCGATCCCTTCAGCAAGTGCTTTCAAACGCGGGGGCTCGCGACCTCTTGATTCTACTGTGCTCCAGGACGTCCAGATTCGCCGGAGTCTTGGCGCGGGAACCGCTTCTGTTCGAATCGATGGTCGGGCGACCGGAGGATCTTTTTTCCCCAGGAATCGGATGGGAATTCCTCAAGCACTCTGACCTTGTCCGGTTTCGAGTCTACAATGAGTTCAAGGCGATTGTCAGATTCCTGGTGGGAGAGACAGGGGTCCATGAGTTCACTGCCGAAGTGAGCAAACTTGCAGAAAGAATTGTCCAGGAGACGTTCGACAACGTTGTGGAGGAGATCCCGAATGCGCGCGGTATTCCGCTCGCCCTGCTGGCGTTGGGGAAGCTTGGCGGGGGTGAGATCTCCGTCGGGTCCGATCTTGATGTTGTGCTACTCTACAAGGAGGGAGTTGGAGCGAATCACGCGAGGACTGCGGTTGCTGTCGGCCGGCGACTGAGTGAAAAGTTGGAAGGCGTGTATGAAATTGACTATAGACTTCGCCCGGAAGGGAAGAGTTCTCCCTTGGCCACAGAATATGAGTACTACAAGAAGTATCTCGTCGATCGCGCTTCATTCTGGGAACGGCAGTCGCTTATCAAGGCAAGGGTCGTTGTGGGTGTCAAGCCCTTCGCGACAGATGTTACTCGTCATCTGAGGGAATTCGTCTTCGAAGCTCCGATGCCCAAACACTGGAACCAAGATGTCCTCGCCATGCGGCAGAAGATGATCCGTGAACATTCAAGAAAAGACAAGAATGTCGATCTGAAAGCCGGAAAAGGAGGATTGGCAGATCTCGAATTCCTGATCCAGTCCCTGCAACTCCAAAATGGTCGTGGACATCCCCGCCTTGTTCAGGTAAATACATTCGACGCCGTGACGGAAATCCTGCGGGAAAGGATTCTAAGAAAGAGCGATTCGACGAAAGCTGAAAAGAACCTCGTCTTTCTCCGGCGTTTGGAAGCGCACACGAGGATGAATTCAGAGACGACGGACTTCAGCTTGCCGCCGATTGGCCCACGTTTGCGAGCCATTGCTGCTGCCATGAGCGCGCCTTCGCCCGCTGCGCTTCTCAGAGTGGTCAACAACGTGCGACGGGAAAATCATACACTATTCACGAACGTTCTCCAAACACTTCTCACATGAAACGTCAGACTTTTTCCTTTTTGCACCGACATGGTCCCGTTGCATCAGCTGCCGGTCTGATCTGCTTCATCGTGTATCTCTCCACGATGTGTCGCACCGTTTCCTTCATTGATTCAGGAGAGTTGGCTTCGGTTGTTTGCATCTTAGGGATTGCACATCCGACTGGGTATCCTCTGTTCAGCATTCTTGCGCACTGTTTCCTTTGGATTCCAATCCCGTCTGAAGAGATCCTGAGGCTCAATGTTTTCTCTGCCATCGTTGTCGCTCTCGGCGTCGGTGTGTTCTATTATGTTCTGATCGCAGCGCAGAGACATGCTCAGTCGATGAGGCGAAAAGGGAGCGAGAAAGGCAGAGTGGAAGGCATTGAGTTGCGGACCGCCGCTTTCATCAGCGCACTGATCTTCGGCTTCAGCACGACGGTGTGGTCTCAATCCGTAACGATCGAGGTGTATGGGCTTCACATCGTCCTCGTTCTCCTGACATTTTACGCGTTTTTGGAAGGTCTGAGAATGGATGCCAACGGAAGCGGGCACATCCCACCGCAGATGGTTGTTGCCGCTTTCCTGTTGGGTTTGAGCTTTGCGAACCATATGACAACGATTCTCGTTGTCCCGGCACTTCTTTTTCTTTACCTCAAGAACTACGGATTCAACCGGCCAGCTGCTCTCCGGTCAGCAAGGCTCTTTCCATTTTTTGCTCTGGGCGTGAGCCTCTATCTCTACCTCCCGTTCCGAGCCCGGCTGCAGCCCCCGATGAACTGGGGGTATGCCGCTGAAATCGACCGGCTGCTCTGGCATGTGTCGGGAAAGCAATACCGCAACTGGATGTTCTCAAGCTTCGACAGCGCGGAAAAGCAACTCTCGTACTTCGTCAACCATTTCCATGTTGAGTTCAATTGGGTGATTATCGGTGTGCTCCTGTTCGGAGCGTGGCAATGCTTCAAGTCGAGCAGGGAAGTGTTTTGGTTCCTTGTCGTGGGTTTTGTTTCATGTCTCTTCTATTCTGTGAACTATGATATTCACGATATCGATTCGTATTTTCTTCTTGCATACATCGTGTCGGGAATATTCGTCTTCTTTGGTGTCCATGCAATTGTGGATGCTACCCGACGGAGCGCCAAAAAGTCGACTCTTCTTGTAGTCGCTCTGGCTTTGCTCATGTTGCCGGGTTTGCAGTTGTATCTCAATCGTTCAGAAGTGGACGAATCCGATAATTCTCTCGTCGCAGACTACACGCACAACGTTTTGTCTGGTGTCCAACCGAATGCCGTCATATTGTCCTATCAATGGGATTACTTCGTTGCACCAGTCCAGTACTACCAGCTGGTGCGCAAGGAAAGGCCTGATGTAGTCGTTATCGATAAAGAGCTTCTGAGGAGGTCGTGGTATTTCATTCAACTGAAAAGTCGATTCCCATGGCTGATAGAGCGGTCACAGCAGAAAGTGGATGCTTTTCTCGCGGAACTCTACAAGTTTGAACACGACCTGCCCTATGATCCTCTCCAGATCGAGAGCCGGTATGTCGACATGGTCAACGAGCTGATAGATTGCTCGATGCAGGACAGACCGGTCTATGTTGGCCCAGAGATTGAGCCTGGATTCGGCAGACAGTATCAAAAAATCCCGACTGGGCTGATGTTCCGGCTGACAAGGAATCCTGATAGTGTTCAGATCAACCCAATTCGCGTCGAATTTCATCCGGCCACCATCGAAACCCGGCTCACTCGCGGCCTTCGCGCGTTGTACGTTCAGATGCTAACCTCCACAAGTGGCTATTTTCTCGGCAAAAATCGCCTTTCCGATGCTGATTCGTGCATTGAAAAAGCCCTTTCCGTGGATCCCACATACCGACCGGCCAGAGCCCTACGACAAGCGATATTACTCGCCGGCAGTCCAGCCAAACGCTGAGCGGAAGATCCGCAAAAGCGCGCTTTTCGTGCTCTTTCTCGTTGACTCTTAAGCAATTTTTGTTAAATTAAGAGGCTCAAGATGCACGCGTTTCCCCTTTTTTCATTGGGCTGTGGTCGCTTTTTTCCGTATGGATCTGACGAAGCGAACCAAAGTCGGGGGAATGATTGTATGCTGGCGTAGCTCAGTTGGTAGAGCAGCTGACTTGTAATCAGCAGGTCGACGGTCCGAATCCGCCCGCCAGCTCTTTGAAGCACAGTTATTCGCTTCGGATTTTTGTTTGCTCGCTCAGCGCGAGCGCAGGAGAGCGGGCAGGTAGCGAAGTGGTTAAACGCATCAGACTGTAAATCTGACGGCATACGCCTTCGGAGGTTCGAATCCTTCCCTGCCCACAACGGAATTTTTGATTGTCTGCGCCGAAGGCGCATCCGCCTCAGGCGGAGATTTCTGATTGCCGATTTGAAAAGATTTGCCGTTACAATTCAATCACAAATCAGACGTCGGAAATATCTTTGCGGGAGTAACTCAGTTGGTAGAGTCACAGCCTTCCAAGCTGTTGGTCGCGGGTTCGAGTCCCGTCTCCCGCTCGACTCAAAACTTCTGAGTTCGAAATTGGGAGTTCGACATTCGACGTTCACTCGGATGAATATCCAATATCGAATGACGAAGGTCAAATCATGAAGTTGGTTGTTTGCTTGCGTAGCTCAGTCGGTAGAGCACTTCCTTGGTAAGGAAGAGGTCATCGGTTCAATCCCGATCGCAAGCTCAGTCATCAACGAATACAGTTTGTCCATAAGCGGAGTAGAACGTCGTGAGAGACATTATCACTTTGGAATGCTCGACCTGCAAGCGTCGCAACTACAGTGCAACAAAGAACAAGAAGAAACAAACGGGGAGGGTGGAGTACAAGAAGTACTGCCCCTGGTGCAACAAGCGTACGCCCCACAAAGAGACGAAGTGAAGAAGTCCGGTTGGTGAGATCCTTTTCGCGGTGCTCGAAGGATCGAACTACCTTCCTGGAAAAGATTCCTACGTCAGTAGCTCAATTGGCAGAGCAGCGGTCTCCAAAACCGCAGGTTGGGGGTTCGACTCCCTCCTGACGTGCAATTGTGAAACAGACCGTCTGCAAGATGTGCACTTGATGAATGTGAAGACCCATGAAAGAAAAAATCATAAACTTTTTCAATGATGTAGTGAAAGAGATGGGGAAAGTCACGTGGCCCACGCGCGAAGAACTCGCGGAATCCACAAAGATCGTCATCATCGTCTCCCTACTCATTTCTGTATTCACCTGGGGTGTTGACACCCTCTTGGCCGCAGCGCTCAAGGCCATTCTTTCAATCTGAGGAGAGGCATGGAGTTGAACAAGCGCTGGTACGTTGTGCGAACATATTCAGGGCACGAGGCAAAGGTCAAGGTCTATCTCGAGTCGGAAGTCGCGCGTTTGAATCTGAGCGAGCGGCTCTCAAGCGTGATGATCCCGTCCGAAAAGGTCATTGAAGTGAAGGACGGCAAGAAGAAGGCAAGGGTGAAGAACTTCTTCCCCGGCTATGTTCTCGTGGAAGCCGTTCTTGACAAGGAGACGATTCATCTGATCCTTGAGGCTCCTTCTGTGTTGGGATTCGTCCCGGACAAAAACAACCCTGCGCCGCTGCAACCCGACGAAGTGAGGAGGCTGATTGGGAAGATGGAGCAGAAGGGAGATGTCGAAATGATCGAAATCCCATTCAGGATGGGAGACCCGGTCAAGGTCATCGAAGGACCCTTCAATAATTTCTCAGGCTTCGTTCAGGAAGTGAATCCCGAGAAACTGAAGGTGAAGGTCATGGTGAGTATCTTCGGTCGGAAGACGCCAGTGGAGTTGGATTTTGTTCAGGTGGAATTGGAAAAGTAGGTTCTGATTTCGTAGGTCGTTCTATAAAGAAAAGAGAGGTAGATCGTTTATGGCAAAAAAAGTGACAGGCTTCATCAAGTTGCAGATTCCCGCAGGTCAGGCCAATCCGGCCCCTCCGGTCGGTCCGGCTCTTGGCCAAAAGGGCGTCAATATCATGGAGTTCTGCAAACAGTTCAACGCAAGGACCAAGGATCAACAGGGATTGATCATCCCCGTCATTATCACTGTCTATAGCGACAAGTCCTTCACGTTCATTACCAAGACTCCTCCGGCGGCGATTCTTCTCTTGAAGTCCGCGAAGATCGAAAAAGGCTCCGGAGAACCAAACCGCAATAAGGTAGGCAAGGTGACGTCGAAGCAGGTTCGGGAGATCGCGGAATTGAAGATGGTCGATCTGAATGCAGCCTCAGTCGAAGCTGCGATGAGAATGGTCGCTGGAACTGCTCGCAGCATGGGCATCACGGTAGAAGAATAATTTAGACGCACGGAAAGTGAGATTCATTGCATGAAAACCCGAAGCAAGCGCTTCACAGCGGTAGCCAAGAAAGTCGAAAAGAAAAGCTACACCATCGTTGATGCAGTAGCGAAGGTGAAAGAAACCGCCTCGGCAAAGTTCGCTGAAGGTGTCGACATCGCAGTTCGTCTTGGAGTTGATCCCAAAAAGGCCGATCAGGCACTGCGCGGCACGGTCGCGCTCCCACACGGTATCGGAAAAGCGGTCCGTGTACTCGTCGTCGCCAAGCCCCCCAAAGATGATGAGGCGAAGGCGGCAGGCGCCGATTACGTTGGATTCCAGGAATACCTTGAGAAGATCCAGCAGGGGTGGGCTGATGTCGACGTCATCATTGCGACGCCGGATGTGATGGGCGATCTTGGAAAGCTCGGCAGGATTCTTGGTCCCCGCGGACTGATGCCCAACCCGAAAAGCGGCACCGTCACGGCGGATGTTGGCAAGGCTGTGAAAGAAATCAAGGCGGGAAAGATTGAATTCCGCGTCGATAAAGCCGGCATCGTACACGCCACAGTCGGCAAGGCAAGTTTTGAGAAGGAAAAACTGGTGGAGAACATCCAGTCATTTCTTTCGACCATCGTTCGCCTGAAGCCTTCCACGGCGAAGGGAACGTATATCAAGAGCATCGCGATTTCGACAACGATGGGACCTGGGGTCCATATCGATCGCAGTGAAGTCGCCGCTCATCAATAAAGAACTTACGCACTCACATCAGAGAAACTGAAGTCCGGTGCCCGAGTGATCGGGGCTTCTCATCGGTCTTCACGGGTCAGAGCAGTTGTTGACCTGCACGATGTAATCATTGAAGTCATCAGGAAGGTATCACATGAACCGATCGGACAAAGAGGCGATCGTAGCGGAAGTCGCTGACAAGGTAGCGCGTGCGACTGCTATGTACTTTGCCGACTTTACCGGATTGACCGTTGGAGAAGCATCTGAACTCCGGCGTGAATTCCGAAAAGCTGGCATCGAGTACACAGTGGTGAAGAATACGCTCGCGAAGAAAGCCTTGGAGCAGGTGACCGGATACGATCGCGTATATGAAAAGCTGGTTGGGCCGACTGGTATCGCATTCAGCTATGATGACGCAGTTGCTCCGGCGAAGATCATCAAGAAGTTCAGCGAGAAATCAGGCAAGTTGAAACTCAAAGTCGCGGTTCTCGAGAAACAGGTCTTCGACGGCTCCAAACTGGACGAGCTCTCCAAACTCCCGACACGTGCCGAATTGATGGCCGGAGTGCTGGGAAGCATTCAAGCACCGATCTCCGGTATCGTCGGAGCCATTGGCGCTGTTGCGCGTGATCTCGTCAACGTGATCGATGCGATCGAGAAAAAGAAGGCGGCGTAACCGCACACAAGTTTGAACATACTTTAATGAAGGAGAATCACCATGTCAGCAGTAGCAGAAATCGTTGAGAAAATTGAAAAGCTCACGCTGCTTGAGGCGTCAGAGCTGAAGAAGGCGCTCGAAGAGAAGTTCGGCGTCACGGCCGCAGCCCCGATGATGATGGCTGCCGCACCGGCAGCAGCCGCTGCAGCGCCGGTGGAAGAGAAGACCGAATTCGCCGTCGAATTGAAAAGCAGTGGTGCTCAGAAGATCAACGTCATCAAAGTCGTTCGCGCAGCCACCGGACTCGGACTGAAGGAAGCCAAGGATCTTGTTGATGGCGCTCCGAAGGTCATCAAGGAAGGTCTGAATAAGGACGAAGCAGAGAAGTTGAAAAAGGAAATCGAAGAAGCCGGTGGACAAGTCGAGCTGAAGTAACAGCTGTCTCACTCTTTTTCGAACTTTCTTTTTTCCGACGTTGTTGACAAACAGCACCAAAAATCTGACGAACACTTTAGGACTTAAAGCCGATGGTTTCCCCGCTTTCGGGCGGGTGTGAGCCATCGGCTTGAGTTATCTTTAGGAGGGCAGCGCCCCCAAGCCCCGGGATCATTGCTCTCACAGCAGAACAATTGCCGGGTTGTAGGAACGTGAGGGCTCTTGTAGTGCGGTCCATTCATCTATCTCAGAAGGAGTGGTTGAATTGAAAAACCAATCCAATGGCACAACCGGTCGAATCTCTTTCGGCCGCATCCCATCGGTTATTGAAACCCCGGACCTGCTCAACGTCCAGACGGATTCCTTCCACAGGTTCTTGCAGGCGGACGTGCCGCCGCATCGACGGAAGAAATTTGGTCTGCAACAGGTCTTCGAAATGAATTTCCCGATCACCGACGCGCGCGAAAACTTTCTCCTGGAGTTTGCGGAGTACTACGTCGAGAAACCGAAGTACTCTGTGGTCGAATGTCAGGAACGTGGATTGACATTCTCCGTTCCGCTGAAAGCGAAACTGCGCCTCTCGTCAAAACGTGAAGGGAGTCAAGAGTTCACTGATACCGTCGAACAGGAAGTGTATCTTGGCAATCTTCCAGCCATGACGATGCGTGGAACCTTCATCATCAACGGCGCGGAACGCGTCGTCGTGAGCCAGCTCCATCGCTCTCCCGGCGTTTTCTTCGGTGAATCCGTTCATCCGAACGGAACCTTGATGTATTCCGCCCGCATCATCCCCTTCCGTGGATCGTGGGTTGAATTCTCCACGGACATCAACAATGTGATGTACGCGTATATCGACCGCAAGAAGAAATTCCCCGTCACGACGCTGTTGCGCGCCCTGGGCTATTCTTCGGATGATGAGATCCTCGATCTCTTTGAGTTGGTTGAAGAAGTCGATACGAACAAAGTCAACCTGAAGGAACTCGTCGGTCGCACGGTGTGCAGCGACGTGTTCGACAAGAAGACGGGCGAAATTTTCATCAACAAGGACGCAAAGCTGACGGAAGACCACATCAAGCAGATCAAGAAGTCGGAGGTCAAGAAAATCCGCATGCTGAAGTCTGAAGCAACGGACGGCTCCGTGATCGCGAACACGATTCTTCGTGACGTCGCCCGATCCGAGGAAGACGCTTTGGAGACCATCTACTCGCAACTTCGTTCCGGCGAGGCTCCGGATCTCGACACGGCGAAGAACCTCATCGACCGCTTGTTCTTCAACCCGAAGCGCTATGACCTCGGTGACGTTGGCCGGCATCGCATGAACGCAAAGCTCGGACTGAGCATCAAAGAGGACGTGACAACGCTGACCCGAGAAGATATCGTTGCCATCGTAAAGTACCTGATCGCTTTGCAGCAGGGCAAAAAGAACGTGGACGATATCGATCATCTCGGCAATCGTCGCGTCCGGACCGTCGGAGAGCAGCTGGCGCAGCAATTCAACGTCGGTCTGTCACGCATGACCCGAACGATTCGTGAACGCATGAACCTGCGTGACAGCGAGACGATCACGCCGCAAGACCTGGTGAATGCTCGAACGATTACCAGCGTCATCAACGCATTCTTCGGTACCAACCAGCTGTCGCAGTTCATGGATCAAACAAATCCGCTCGCGGAAATGACGCACAAACGTCGCGTTTCGGCCCTTGGACCCGGCGGTCTGACACGTGAGCGCGCTGGATTCGAAGTTCGCGACGTTCACTACACACACTATGGCCGGTTGTGCCCGATCGAAACGCCGGAAGGCCCAAACATCGGATTGATATCGTCCCTGTGCATTCATGCCCGCATCAATGATTTCGGTTTCATTGAAACGCCGTACCGTAAGGTAAAAGGCGGAAAGGTCACCGAGGAAATCGATTTCCTCGCAGCAGAAAAAGAAGATGAGGTGACGATTGCTCAGGCGAACGCCCCCTTGGATGACCGCGGACGCTTCAAGGAAGACAGAGTCAAGTCACGCTTCCAAAGCGATTATCCGCTTGCTGAGCCTGATAAGATCCAGTACATGGATGTGGCACCGAACCAGATTGTCAGCGCCGCTGCTGCATTGATCCCCTTCCTGGAGCACGATGACGCAAACCGCGCTTTGATGGGCTCGAACATGCAACGCCAGGCCGTGCCGTTGTTGACGCCGGATCCGCCGATCGTTGGAACCGGTCTTGAGGAAAAACTCGCCCGGGATTCCCGCACGATCATTGTCGCCGAGCGCAACGGTATGGTTGAATCCGTCACGGCGGACAGCATCATCGTTCAATATGACATCGACGAAAACAGCACCGAAGCCATCATCAGTTTCGACGACAAGCGCCGTGTTGAATACAAGCTCACCAAGTTCTTCCGCACGAACCAGGATACCTGCATCAACCAGAAGCCGGTTGTGGAGGAAGGAGATCGCATCAAGCGCGGCGATGTCCTTGCAGACGGTTGTGCAACGAAGGGAGGAGAACTGGCACTCGGGCGCAACGTTCTGGTGGCGTTCATGCCGTGGAGAGGGTACAACTTCGAAGACGCTATCATCATCAGCGAGCGCATTGTCGCAGAGGACGTCTTCACCTCAATCCACATCGAGGAGTTTGAGCTTCAGGTTCGCGATACAAAACGGGGCGAAGAGGAACTCACCCGTGAGATTCCGAATGTCAGCGAGGAGGCGACGAAAGACCTCGATGAGAACGGAATTGTGCGCATCGGTGCCGAAGTGAACGAAGGTGATATCCTCATCGGTAAGATCACGCCGAAAGGTGAGACAGACCCGACGCCTGAAGAGAAATTGCTCAAGGCGATTTTTGGAGAGAAGGCGGGCGATGTGAAGGATGCATCGCTGAAAGCACCTCCCGGAATGAAGGGGGTCGTGATCTCGACGAAGCTGTTCAGCCGCAAGAAAAAAGACACCGAAAGCAAGAAGGAAGACAAGAAAAGGCTCGAGTCTCTCGAACGGTCGAGAAAGAAAGACCTCAAAGAGCTTCTCGAAAAACTCGGAAAGAAACTCGATCAGCTTCTCGCCGGCGAGAAGTCTTCTGGTATTCGCGACAACGACGGCAATGTCATCGTCCGTAGCGGCACGTCGCTCAAGGAAGACACCTTCCGGTCGTTGGAGGGCCTTGACGCTCTCGACTACAACCAGGATTGGGTTGACGACAAGCGCAAGAACAACATGTTGGTGAAGATCTACGAGAACTACCGTCAGAAACTGAGCGAAATCGAAGAGCTCTATCGTCACGAGAAGAACAAGATCCAACTCGGCGATGAACTTGCTCCCGGCATTGTCCAGCTGGCAAAGGTTTATGTCGCGAAGAAGCGTAAGCTCTCCGTTGGAGACAAGATGGCGGGCCGACACGGAAACAAGGGCGTCGTTTCCACGATTGTTCCGGTGGAAGACATGCCGTTCCTTCCGAAAGGTCGTCCTGTTGACATCGTCCTGAACCCGCTCGGCGTTCCTTCCCGCATGAATCTAGGACAGTTGTTCGAGGTCGCTCTTGGATGGGCGGGCCATGAACTTGGAGAGACGTATGCGTCCCCGATTTTCGATGGCGCAACATGGGAGGATGTGCAGGAACATCTGCGCAAGGCGGGCCTGAGCGAGAACTCGAAGTCTGTTCTCATCGATGGCCGAAGCGGAGAGCCCTTCGATCAGGAAGTGAGCGTGGGATATATCTATATGATGAAACTCTCGCACCTGGTCGACGACAAGATCCACGCCCGGTCCATCGGACCATACTCTCTTATCACCCAGCAGCCGCTTGGTGGCAAGGCGCAGTTCGGCGGCCAGCGTTTCGGAGAGATGGAAGTGTGGGCGCTCGAAGGCTACGGAGCGTCACATGTTCTGCAGGAAATCCTGACCGTCAAATCCGACGACGTCGTCGGAAGGGCCAAGGTGTACGAGGCCATCGTCAAAGGAGATAACCTTCCTGAGCCGAACATTCCTGAGTCGTTCAACGTGCTCATTCGGGAGTTGCAAGGGCTGGGTCTGGAAATCAAGATTGAGTGATGAAGGGTGGTTGTACGGTAAGACCCTGAACTGATCTGCGCTTCGGCGCAGCGAAAAAAAATTGTTCGATGGAGGATCACAATGCCATTTACATCAAGCGAAGCGTCAGCACGGAAGGCGTTTTCGAAGATCATCATTAGTCTGGCATCGCCTGATATGATTCTGGCCCGCTCGCATGGCGAGGTTACGAAGCCAGAAACA
The DNA here is from genome assembly GCA_026390585.1 of Ignavibacteriales bacterium. Lineage (GTDB taxonomy): Bacteria > Bacteroidota > Ignavibacteria > UBA10030 > UBA10030 > UBA9647. Next base: position 18,778 of record JAPLFP010000295.1, read on the forward strand.
ATCAACTATCGGTCATTCCGGCCCGAAAAGGACGGTCTGTTCTGCGAAAAGATCTTTGGACCGGTCCGTGACTGGGAATGCCATTGCGGCAAGTACAAACGTATCCGTTACAAAGGGATCACCTGCGATCGATGCGGTGTCGAGGTTACGCAAAAGAGCGTGCGCCGCGAGAGAATGGGTCACATCGCCCTCGCCGTGCCCGTTGTGCACATCTGGTATTTCCGTTCACTCCCCAGCAAGATCGGCTACGTCCTCGGTCTTTCGAGCAAAGAACTCGAAAAGATCATCTACTACGAATCCTATGTCGTCATCAGCCCCGGCACGACAGGAATACAGAAGCAGGACCTGATCACCGAAGACCAGTATCTCGAGATCATGGCCTCGCTGCCCGAGAATAATCACGATCTGGAAAACACCGATCCGAAGAAGTTCATCGCGAAAATGGGCGGTGACGCAATCAAGGATTTGCTCCGACGTGTGCACATCGAAGAACTCGCGCTCGAACTCCGCACAGAAGTGAAGACGGAAACTTCAGTGCAGAAGAAGACCGAGGCTCTGAAACGGCTGCGTGTCATCGAGGCGTTCCGCAAGAGCGAAGAAAATGCGCCGAACAAGCCGGACTGGATGGTGCTCGATGTCATCCCTGTGATCCCGCCGGAGCTGCGTCCATTGGTGCCCCTCGAGGGCGGCCGATTTGCGACATCCGATCTAAACGATCTCTATCGCCGCGTGATCATTCGTAACAATCGTCTCAAGAGATTGATTGAGATCAAAGCACCTGAAGTCATTCTGCGCAATGAAAAACGTATGTTGCAGGAGGCGGTGGATTCGTTGCTCGACAACTCTCGCCGCGTGAATGCTGTCCGCAGCGACAACAACCGGGCCCTCAAGTCACTCTCCGATATGCTGAAAGGCAAGCAGGGCCGTTTCCGTCAGAACCTGCTTGGCAAGCGCGTTGACTATTCCGGCCGCTCTGTCATCGTCGTTGGTCCTGAGCTGAAGCTGCATGAATGTGGTCTGCCGAAGGATATGGCGGTCGAGTTGTTCAAGCCGCACATCATTCGAAAACTGATTGAACGCGGCCTGGTAAAAACCGTGAAGAGCGCGAAGAAGATGGTCGACAAAAAAGGTCCGGAGGTGTGGGATATTCTTGACCACATCATCGACGGTCACCCAGTGCTCCTCAACCGCGCTCCAACGCTTCATCGCCTCGGCATTCAAGCATTTCAGCCGGTGCTGGTGGAAGGAAAGGCCATTCGGATTCATCCGATGGTATGTACAGCCTTCAATGCCGACTTTGACGGCGACCAGATGGCCGTTCACGTGCCATTGTCATACGAAGCTCAACTCGAAGCACGCATTCTGATGCTGTCAAGTCATAACATCCTGTCTCCTGCCAGCGGCGCTCCGATCGTGACACCGACACAGGATCAGGTGCTTGGCTGCTACTATCTCACGAAGTCGAAAGTTGGCGATACTGGCGAAGGAATGACATTCTACTCCCCGCAGGAGGTCATTATCGCATTCGATCAGAAGGTCATTGGATTGCATACTCGCGTCAAGGTTCGTATCGATGGCAAGATTGTCGAGACGACAACGGGCCGGGTGATCTTCAATCAGATTGTTCCGAAGGACGTGCCATTCATCAACGAGCTCCTCAACAAGAAGCGTCTCGTCCAGATCATCGCCAACGTCTTCCGCCGCTGCGGAAACCTGGCAACGGCGAAGTTCTTGGATAATCTCAAGACCCTCGGTTTCACGTATGCAACTCAGGGTGGACTCTCCGTCTCCATCGGTGATGTTATCATTCCTCCGGTGAAGTACGAGATCGTGGCCAAGGCGCAAAAGGACGTTGAAGGCGTAGAAAACCAGTATTACCGGGGCTTTATCACGAACGGTGAGCGGTACAACAAGGTCATCGACATCTGGACCCGCGCGACAAGCAGGATCGCAGAGAAGCTCTTTGACTCTCTGCAGCATTCACGTGACGGGTTCAACTCGCTCTATATGATGGTCGATTCCGGAGCTCGCGGTTCGAAGGAACAGGTTCGCCAGCTCGCGGGCATGCGCGGTCTGATGGCAAAGCCTCAGAAGAGCATGTCGGGAGCCACAGGCGAATTGATTGAAAACCCGATCACAGCGAATTTCCGTGAAGGGCTTTCGATCCTCGAATACTTCATTTCTACGCACGGAGCACGCAAGGGTCTTGCTGACACCGCACTGAAAACGGCTGATGCAGGATACCTCACGCGCAGGCTGATTGACGTCGCACAAGACGCGATCATCGCTGAGGAAGACTGCGGCACGATTCGCGGTGTGTTGACCGGAGCATTGAAGGAAGGGGAGGACGTCAAAGAACCCTTGTCGGAACGTATCCTCGGCCGAGTGTCCGTTCACGACGTGATCGATCCGCTCACCGGAGAAGCTATCGTCGAGTCCGGCGAGGTCATTGACGAGGACAAGGCGCAGAAGATCTCTGAGACGTCGATCGAGCTGGTCGAGATTCGTTCGGTGCTGGCATGTAACTCGCGCCGCGGAGTATGCGCGAAGTGTTATGGCCGTGACCTGACCACCGGAAAGCTCGTAGAGCCGGGTACTGCGACGGGCGTTATCGCTGCGCAATCCATCGGTGAGCCTGGCACGCAACTGACACTCCGAACCTTTCATACCGGCGGTACGGCAAGTTTGATTGCAGCTCAGTCACAAATCGTGTCGAAGTTCGAGGGTCGGATCAAATACGAAGGCCTGAAATCCATCGAAGTCGATTCGGAAGCCGGCAAGCATATGATCGCTTCCGGTCGAAGTGGCATCATCAATATCGTCGACGAGGACAACCGCATCTTGACGAAGTATGATGTTCCATACGGCGCGATGCTGATGATCCGCGACGGAGCGAAAGTTGCCAAGAGTGAGATGATCTACGAATGGGATCCCTACAACGCTGTCATCGTTTCGGAGCACAAGGGAACGTTGAAGTATGTTGATCTGAAGGAAAACGTCACATTTCGCGAGGAGCCGGATGAGCAGACGGGGCATATTCAGAAGGTTGTCATCGACAGCCGTGAGAAGAGTCTGATCCCGGCATTGGCCGTGGTCAACGCCAAGGGGCAGAAGCTCGCTTCGTATCCGATCCCGACACGGGCACACTTGATGATTGATGACGATGAAGAGATTCAGGCAGGCACTGTGCTGGTGAAGATTCCGCGTGACATTGGTAAGACGCGGGACATCACAGGCGGTTTGCCGCGGGTGACGGAGCTGTTCGAAGGTCGTCATCCGAACGAGCCGGCGATTGTCGCGGAAATCGATGGAATCGTGACGATCGGTCAGCCGAAGCGCGGTGCACGCGAAGTGTTTGTCCAGAGCCATGACGGCAAGGACAAGCGGACATATCTGATTCCGCTGGGCAAGCACATTCTTGTTCAGGACAACGATGTTGTCCGGGCAGGGGAGCGATTATCGGCCGGCGCCATCGATCCACATGACATCCTCAAGATCAAGGGTACGACAGCAGTGCAGGAATACCTCGTGAACGAGATCCAGGAAGTCTATCGTATGCAGGGCGTGAAGATCAACGACAAGCATATCGAGGTTATCGTCCGCATGATGATGCAGAAGGAACGCATCGTCGATCCGGGCGACACGAAGTATCTCGAGGGCAACAACGTTGACAAGTCACGGCTGCATGACGAAAACGACAGTCTCGAAGGAAAGGTGGTTGCGGTCAACAAGGGTGATTCGAAGCTGAAGTTGGGGGCCCTGACTACGAAGAAGGTCGTCCGCGAAATCAATGCAGATTTGCGCAAGAAGAGCAAAAAAGTGGTCGAAGTGCGTGATACAGAGCCTGCGACATCGGAGCCGATTTTGCTTGGCATCACCCAGGCCTCATTGACCACCGATAGCTGGATTTCGGCCGCTTCATTCCAGGAAACGACAAAGGTCCTCACGGATGCCGCCATTGAAGGCAAAATGGACCATCTGCTTGGTTTGAAGGAAAACGTTATCATGGGACACTTGATCCCGGCGGGCACAGGTCAGAAGAAGTATCGGGAGCTCTTTGTTGAAGCACCCGAGATTACCTTCGAGGAGCCAGTGGTTCGAGAGAGTTCCGAAGAGCCTGTGGTTGAGGTCATCGAAACCAAGGAACGCAAGCGCAAGACGAAAATCGCTACCTCCTAATGGTGACTTTCCGCAGCGTTTCTGCAGAAAATGTTTGACAAAAACCTGAAAAAGTGGTATATTAAAAAGCTATTTTTTAACTATGTTTTTCTCGAAGAGGAGTTGATCTGATTGCCGACGATTAATCAATTAGTACGCTCGAGCAGAGAACAGGTTCTCTGGAAAAGTAAGTCACCTGCGCTGCAGTCCAGCCCGCAAAAGCGGGGGGTCTGCACAAGGGTTTATACAACAACTCCCAAGAAGCCTAACTCAGCTCTCCGGAAGGTCGCCCGTGTTCGCCTGACGAACCAGATGGAAGTTACCGCGTATATCCCTGGTGAGGGTCACAACTTGCAGGAGCACTCGATCGTTCTTATTCGAGGTGGTCGTGTCAAGGATCTGCCAGGAGTTCGCTATCATATTATTCGCGGTACGTTGGATACGCAAGGTGTGCAGGATCGCAAACAGGGTCGCTCGAAGTACGGAGCCAAAAAGCCAAAACAGCAGTAAGTCACAGAGTATCGGATGAGAAAAAAACGTTCAACACGTCGCCTAGCAATTCCGGACCCGAAGTTTCAAGATATTCTGGTCTCGCGGTTTATCAATTCGCTGTTGAAGGCTGGCAAGAAGCACACAGCCCGCGGCATCCTCTATGGTGCCTTCAACATCATTGAAGAGAAGACCAAGAACAAGCCTCTGGATGTTTTTAAGAAAGCGGTGAATAATGCGTCGCCCATGATCGAAGTGCGCGCACGCAGAGTTGGTGGTGCTACCTATCAAGTTCCCACAGAAGTTCGTCCCGAGCGACGAACCGCTCTCGCAATCCGCTGGTTGATCAACTACGCCAAAGAACGCTCGGATACATCGATGGCACAAAAGCTCGCTTCTGAATTGATGGCCGCCGCGACAGGTGAAGGCGGAGCAATCAAGAAGAAGGACGATGTCCATCGTATGGCAGAAGCCAACAAGGCTTTTGCTCATTTTAAGTGGTAACACAATACCGTTCGTTCGGTATTCAAAACTGATTTGTTCACAATCCGGTGGGGAGTTCTGCCCTTTCGGCTTAAAATACTTCTATGCCCCGCGAATACTCTTTAGAAAAAACGAGGAATATCGGCATCATGGCTCACATCGATGCCGGTAAGACCACCACGACGGAGCGCATCCTGTTCTATACGGGGGTGCTGCACCGGATGGGTGAGGTGCATGATGGCGCGGCGACGATGGATTGGATGGAGCAAGAGAAAGAGCGTGGCATTACGATTACGAGCGCTGCAACCACATGCTTCTGGCGCGATCATCAGGTCAACATCATCGATACTCCAGGCCACGTGGATTTTACCATTGAAGTAGAGCGATCGCTCCGTGTCCTTGATGGCGCGGTTGCGCTGTTCTGCTCTGTCGGCGGTGTTGAGCCACAATCGGAAACCGTGTGGCGGCAAGCTGACAAGTATGGCGTCCCCCGCATCGCTTTTGTGAACAAGATGGACCGCGCTGGCGCGGACTTCTTGAGTGTGGTGGAAATGATGCGCCATCGACTGAGCGCCAATGCGGTTCCCGTGCACCTCCCGGTGGGAGAAGGCGAAATGTTCGCGGGCATCATCGACCTCATCACAATGAAGGCGAGGATGTATCACGAGGGCACTCAGGGTGCAACGTGGGATGATATTGAGATTCCCGAGAAGCTTCGACCGAAAGCGAACGAATATCGGATCAAGATGCTCGAGGCTGTTGCCGACGAAGATGACACGCTGCTCGAAAAGTACCTCGAGAAAAAAGAGATCTCGCCGTCCGAGATTCGCGAAGTCCTTCGCCGAGCGACATTAAAAGTCAGCATCGTTCCGGTGCTGTGCGGTTCTTCCTTCAAGAATAAGGGTGTCCAGAATCTGCTTGACGCAGTGATCGATTTGCTCCCCTCGCCGCTCGACATCAATGGAGGCGAGATTCATGGCCACCATCCGCATCGGCGTGATGACGTCGTGCGCAAAGCGAGCGATTCGGATGAATTTTCGGCATTGGCATTCAAGATTATGACCGACCCGTTCGTTGGCCGGCTGACATACTTCAGAGTGTACTCCGGCACCATCAAATCCGGATCGTACGTCTATAACGTGACGAACGATCGGAAGGAACGATTGTCACGACTACTCCGGATGCACGCGAATCACCGCGAGGAAGTCGATGAGGCATATGCTGGTGACATCGTTGCAGGCATCGGTTTGAAGTCGACCCGTACAGGCGACACGCTGACCACAGAGGAAGATCCGATTATCCTCGAGCGCATGATATTTCCGGAACCGGTTATCGATGTCGCCATCGAACCGAAGACCAAAGCAGATCAAGAAAAGCTCGGCGAAGCGCTCCAGCGCCTGGCAGAGGAAGACCCGACATTCCGTGTCTCGACCAACGAAGAAACAGGTCAGACCATTATCAGCGGCATGGGTGAATTGCACCTCGAGATCATTGTCGACCGCATGAAGCGGGAGTTTCGCGTTGAGGCGAACGTCGGCAAGCCTCAGGTTGCATACAAGGAAGAGAATACATCAAGCCAACCGAGCAAGGCATCATGGAGGCAATGAAGAACGGCGTCCTCGCCGGCTATCCCGTGGAAGACATCAAGGTGAAACTGGTCGACGGTTCATTCCACGCGGTCGATTCATCGGAAATGGCTTTCAAGATCGCCGGATCGATGGCGTTCAAAGACGGGGCGCGCAAAGCGGGTCCGGTGATCCTCGAGCCGATTATGGCGGTCGAGGTGGTGACGCCGGAAGAGTATCTCGGCGATGTGATGGGCGACTTGAGTTCGCGTCGCGGTCGCATCGAAGGCATGAACCCCCGCAAGGACGCACAGGTTGTCAAGGCGATGGTGCCACTTTCGGATATGTTCGGATATGCAACGGTTCTACGCTCGATGAGCCAGGGCCGGGCGCTGTATACGATGCAGTTCTCGCACTACGAGCATGTTCCAAAGTCCATCTCGGATCAGATCGTGGAAAAAGTTCGAGGCAAAGAAGCAGCAACGGCATAATGGGAATACGAAAGTAATTTACAGAAGACACAACGAAAGGAGATCATCCACATGGCAAAGGAAAAATTTGATCGCAGCAAGCCGCACGTCAACGTGGGTACGATCGGTCACGTTGATCATGGAAAGACGACTCTGACCGCAGCTATCACGATGGTGCTGGCGAAACGGGGTTTGTCTCAAATTCGCACGTTCGATTCGATCGACAACGCGCCGGAAGAGAAAGCTCGTGGTATAACGATCAACACGGCTCACGTCGAGTATTCGACAGCGAAGCGTCACTACGCGCACGTCGATTGCCCGGGTCACGCTGACTACATCAAGAACATGATCACGGGCGCTGCCCAGATGGACGGAGCAATCGTGGTTGTCGCTGCGACGGACGGTCCGATGCCCCAGACCCGTGAACACATCCTTCTCGCTCATCAGGTGAACGTGCCGAAGATTGTCGTGTTCATGAACAAGGTCGACGCGGTGGACGATCCGGAGTTGTTGGACCTCGTCGAGCTCGAGATGCGCGACCTCTTGAAGAAGAACGACTTCCCGGGCGACGAAATTCCGATCATCCGCGGTTCCGCACTGAAGGCTATGGAAGCAGCGCTTCGGCCCGATGTGAAGCCAGATGATCCGGCGTTCACGTGCATTAATGAACTGATGGATGCCGTGGACAGTTATATCCCGTTGCCACTGCGAAACGTCGACAAGCCGTTCCTGATGCCGGTCGAAGACGTATTCTCGATCACCGGCCGTGGTACCGTCGGTACCGGCCGTGTTGAGCGTGGAAAAGCCAAGGTTGGCGATGAAGTCGAAGTTGTCGGTTTCGGCGCTCACAAGAAGACGGTCATCACCGGCGCAGAGATGTTCCGCAAGGAGCTCGATGAGGTTACCGCGGGTGACAACGCCGGATTGCTGTTGCGCGGTGTTGAGAAGGACGAGTTGGAGCGCGGCATGGTTATCGCGAAGACGGGTTCCATCACGCCTCATAAGAAGTTCACCGCCCAGGTCTACGTTTTGAAGAAAGACGAAGGCGGACGTCACACGCCATTCCTCAACGGCTATCGTCCACAGTTCTACTTCCGAACGACAGACGTCACTGGCGTTACCACACTCCCGAGCGGGATTGAAATGGTCATGCCGGGCGACAACGTTGACAATATGCAAATCGAGTTGATTTCCGACGTTGCTATGGAAGAAGGTCTCCGCTTCGCTATTCGTGAAGGCGGACGGACAGTCGGCGCAGGCGTCGTTTCGAAAATCATTGAGTAATCAGTGGGGTCCCGATGCAATCGGGACCCTTTCACTTTTTCAAACGCGTAACTGAGGGAGGAATCTTCGTTGGCTGGTCAGAAGATTCGCATCAAGTTAAAGTCGTACGATCACAACCTGATCGATAAATCGGCTGAGAAGATCATCAAAACGGTGAAAGCAACCGGAGCCGTTGTGTCTGGTCCCATTCCGTTGCCTACAAAACGGTCGCTTTACGTCGTGAACCGGTCTCCTCACGTCGACAAGAAATCGCGCGAGCAATTTGAAACCCGCTCGCACAAACGGTTGATCGACATTCTCAACTCAACGAGCAAGACAGTGGATTCGCTGATGAAGCTGGAATTGCCCGCCGGTGTTGATGTGGAGATCAAGGTGTAGGATCGGAGTGAAGGTTGTACGAAAACTGAACGTATTTCTTATTAGTGGTGAGAGCCTTGTCCGGACACAACACGTGAGTCGGCAAGGGGAAGACTCAGGAGTATAACAGTGAGCGGCATTCTCGGCAAAAAGATTGGAATGACAAGCATCTTTGATGAGAACGGGCAGATGATCCCCTGCACGGTCATTGAAGCAGGTCCGTGTTATGTTACCCAGATCAAGACCAAGGGTACGGACGGCTACGATGCAGTGCAACTCGGCTTCGACGAAATCAAGGAGCGCCTTGTCAACAAACCAATGAAAGGACACTTCAAGAAGGGCGGCGTGAAACCACTCCGTCTGATCTCGGAGTTCCGCAACTTCAACGGGACGAAGCTGGAGCTAGGCCAGGAAGTGCGCGTTGACAACTTCCAGCAGGGCGATGTCGTCGATGTCATCGGCCGGTCAAAGGGCAGAGGCTTCCAGGGCGTCGTGAAGCGGCATCACTTCGGTGGTGTTGGCATGACCACGCACGGTCAATCGGACCGTGTCCGTGCACCAGGATCCATCGGTGCTAGCTCGTATCCCTCGCGCGTCATGAAAGGGAGACGGATGGCTGGCCGGATGGGTGGTGAGCGTGTGACGGTGAAGAACCTCATGGTTCTCAAGGTCATCGCCGAATCGAACATTCTGATCGTCAAGGGATCGGTCCCAGGCGCGATCAACAGTTATCTCGAAATTGTAAAACAGAGCTAAGTCCTCGTGCTCGGGAAGAAAAATCCATGGAGTTAGAAGTCTACAAGAAAGACGGTACAAAGAGCGGCGAGAAGGTGAGCCTTGCGCCCGAGATCTTTGAGATCAAACCCAATGACCACGCCATTTATCAGGCAGTCCGTTCGATCCAGGCGAACCAACGCCAGGGAACGCACAAGGTGAAGGGCCGGAGCGAAGTCAGTGGCGGTGGCAAGAAGCCGTTCAATCAGAAGAAGACAGGCCGCGCCCGTGCGGGCAGCACAAGGTCGGGTGTGTGGGTGGGTGGAGGATCGATCTTCGGACCGCAACCACATGACTATGTGGTGAAGTTGTCTGCGAAAGTACGTGCGCTTGCTCGGAAGTCAGCGTTGAGCTACAAGGCGAAGGACAACCAGATCATCGTCGTCGAGGATTTCAGTTTGGAAGCCCCGAAGACGAAGGATTTGGCGACCGTGCTGAATGCCCTGTCGCTGAAGGGAAAGAAGACGCTGTTCCTGACAGCGAAGACGGAAAGTGCAGTGTACAAATCGGGTCGCAATATCCCGACGGTGAACGTACGGGAAGCGGACAAAGCTTCAACGTACGAGATTCTTGATACACAGGTGCTCCTCATCCAGAAGAGCGCGATCGATATTCTCCAGAAATCGTTATCGAACTAGGCGAACGTCATGACCGGAATTCTCAAGCGACCGATCGTTACAGAAAAGATCACAGGGCTCCAGGAGAGGCGACAATTCTCCTTCGAAGTTTCCCTCGATGCGAACAAGATTGAAATCGCGAAAGCGGTGGAAAAGAAGTTCAAAGTGACTGTCGTCAGTGTTCGCACGATGACCGTTAAGGGAAAGCGTAAGACGCAGCTAACTCGGCGCGGACGGTTCGAAGGACGTAAGAATACCTGGAAGAAGGCAATGGTCACCCTCAAAGAGGGGGACAAAATCGATTACTTTGAAAATGTTTGATTAGAGGGTTCTTATGGCGATCAGAAAATTACGTCCGATGACCCCGGCAACACGGTTTTACTCGATCTCGACATTTGAAGAGGTCACGAAGACCGTTCCGGAAAAGGCTCTCCTTGCGCCAATCAAGAAGTCAGGCGGAAGGAACAACAACGGACGGATCACCTCACGTCATCGTGGTGGTGGGCACAAGCGGATGTATCGCGTGATCGACTTCAAGCGAGATCGGCATGGCGTCGCAGCAACAGTGACGGCGATCGAGTACGATCCGAATCGTTCTTCACGTATCGCCCTTGTTCAGTACGTTGACGGTGAGAAGCGCTATATCATCGCTGCAGAAGGAATGAAGGTAGGGCAGAAGATCGTGTCGGGTTCTGGTGCAGAAGTGCAAGTTGGCAATTCGCTTCCGCTGGGGGAGATACCTGCAGGCACATTCGTGCACAATGTCGAGCTCAAGCCCGGGAAGGGCGGCCAGATGGGACGCAGCGCCGGCAATTCTCTGCAATTGATGGCAAAAGAAGGTGATTATGTCACGCTCAAGATGCCTTCTGGCGAAGTGCGCAAGGTTCAGGCGATCTGCTGTGCGACGGTGGGCATCGTCGGCAACGGCGATCATGAAAACATCAGTGTCGGCAAGGCCGGGCGTTCACGCTGGCTTGGTATTCGCCCGCAGTCCCGTGGTATGGCCATGAATCCTGTGGATCACCCGATGGGCGGCGGCGAAGGCCGATCGAAGAGCGGTGGCGGCTGGCAGCATCCGGAGTCACCATGGGGCAAATACGCCAAGGGTTTGAAGACGCGTAAGCGGAAGAATCAATCGAACAAATATATCGTGAAACGTCGCAAGTAAGACTGTCACACACTTAACCCAAGAAAAGCACAATGAGTCGTTCACTCAAAAAGGGTCCCTACGTCGACCCGAGACTGATGGCGAAAGTCGAAGCCTTGAACAAGGCGAACCAGAAAAAAGTCATTAAGACCTGGGCTCGTTCATCCACCATAACTCCGGATTTCGTCGGGCACACATTTGCTGTGCACAACGGAAACAAATTCATTCCGGTGTATGTGCAGGAAGCCATGGTCGGCCACAAACTTGGCGAGTTCGCATTGACACGCCAGTTCCGCGGTCACCCGGGTTTGAAGTCTGAGAAAACCACATCGCCAGCGTAAAGGACTAGTGAGGATTCTGAATGGAAGCTCAAGCACTGAATCGGTTTATCGGTACTTCCCCAAGAAAGATGATGATTGTCATCGATCTGATCAGAGGTAAGGGAGTCGAAGAGGCTCTTTCGATACTTCATTTTTCGCCCAAGCACTCTGCGAAGGATGCCGAAAAAGTCCTGCGGTCTGCGATCTCGAACCTTCAGAGCAAGGATCAGGCGGGGCGTGTCGATACGGCCACCATGTATGTGAAAGAAGTGTTTGTCAATGGTGGACCCATGGCCAAGCGGATTTCGCCTGCTCCCATGGGGCGTGCGTTCCGAATCCGGAAGCGCTCGCATCACCTGACAATTGTCGTTGCCACACGCGACGCCAAGGTCAAGGCGGCTGCGAAACCTGCTGCGCCAAAGGTCGCGGCGGTAGAACCAACGCCGAAGGCAAAGAAGAAAGCCACCAAGGCAACGAAACAGGAATCAACAACGGAAACAAAAGAAAGTTAAGAGGAGGATCTCTTGGGTCAGAAAACCAATCCGATTGGATTTCGTCTCGGCGTCACAAAGACCTGGGATTCAAATTGGTATGACGAGAAAGGGTTCGCAGGAAAACTTCAGGAAGATCTGATGGTCCGGAACTATGTCCGGAATCGTCTGAAGAAAGCCGGGATTTCTCGCATCCAAATCGATCGGACGCCGAAGCGCGCCGTGATCACCATCCATACTTCCCGTCCTGGAATCGTGATCGGCAAAAGCGGCAAGGAAATCGCCCAACTCGAGGAAGAATTGAAGAAGGTCACTTCTAAAGAAGTGAAGATTCTCATTCACGAAATCAAACGTCCGGAGCTTGACGCTGCCCTTGTTGCGGAAGCGATCGCGTCCCAGATCGAAGGAAGAATCTCCTTCCGTCGGGCGATGAAGCAATCGATCACCGCAGCGATGAGGATGGGTGCTGAAGGCATCCGCGTCTTGTGCGGTGGACGGCTCGGTGGAGCGGAAATCGCACGGAGGGAGCAGTACAAAGAAGGACGCATCCCCCTGCACACGATCCGCGCGGACATCGACTATGCGACGGCGACCTCGCGCACCATTTATGGCGCGATTGGTGTGAAGGTGTGGATATGCAAAGGCGAAATTCTCGGCCCCGTGGCTGACAAGAACCGATAGAGCGATTCAGCAAGGAGTAGAGTGACGTATGTTAATGCCAAAGAGAGTAAAGTACAGAAAGACTCAGCGCGGACGGATGCGGGGAAAAGCCACGCGTGGCGCACAGGTGGCGTTCGGCGATTTCGGCCTGAAGGCTATGGAGCCCGCATGGATTACCCAACGTCAGATTGAAGCGACCCGTGTTGCCTTGACGCGCATGATGAAGCGCGAAGGCAAGGTGTGGATCCGCATCTTCCCCGATAAGCCTGTGACGAAGAAACCCGCTGAGACTCGTATGGGAAGTGGAAAGGGCGTACCGGAGTTTTGGGTGGCCGTGGTGAAGCCGGGACGCATCATGTTTGAGCTTGGCGGTGTTACGCGGGAGCTTGCGGCTGAGGCATTCACGATCGCCTCGCACAAGCTGCCCATTAAGACAAGGCTGGTAACGCGGGTCGATTACGACGGCAAATAATTCAACAGGGCAAAGGAGTTTCAATGAAAGCGTTTGAACTGCGCGAACTCTCCGATACGGAGCTGATCAGGCGAATACAAGAAGAAGAGGAGAATCTTGCGAACCTCCGCTTCCAGAAGGTGATCAGCCAATTGGAGAACCCAATGAAGCTTCGGTTGACGAAGAGAGATATCTCCCGGATGAAAAGCATTCTGCGAGAGCGTCAATTGAAGAAACCTGAGCCAAAGATGGTTCCATCTGACAATCAGAAGAAGGCGTAAGGAATGAGCACTGTAGCAACCACCGCCCCAGTTCGCCGGCAGCAACGGAAAGTTCGCGTCGGCAAGGTGATCAGCAATAAGATGCAAAAGAGCATCGTTGTGTCACTTGAGCGCAAGGTTCCGCACCCGCTCTACAAAAAATATTATAAGCAAACCTCCACGTTGATGGCGCACGACGAAAAACGCGAAGCTGGCGTCGGCGATATCGTAAAGGTGATGGAAACGCGGCCAATGAGCAAGCTGAAGCGATGGCGGCTGGTCGAAATCGTTGAAAAAGCAAAGTAAGGTCCGGTCCTGTACCCGTCGACCATTGTGAGGAGTATCCCATGATCCAGGAAGAAACGAATCTTGTAGTAGCTGACAATTCCGGAGCGAAGAAATGTCGGTGCATTCGCGTGCTGGGCGGTCACGACAGGCGCTATGCAAGTGTCGGCGATCTGATCGGTGGTGCGGACCAAGAAGGAAATCGGCCGCAAGGATGGAACATTCATTCGTTTTGATGAAAACGCCGTGGTGTTGCTGAATGACCAGGGCGAACCACGGGGCACCCGCATCTTTGGGCCTGTTGCCCGTGAGCTGCGCGAGCGCCAATACATGAAAATCGTTTCATTGGCCCCTGAAGTACTCTAACGTTCGAAGGATTATTGCATGCACGTACATAAGAATGATACAGTGTTAGTCATCTCCGGCAACTCACTCGGAAAGCGGGGGAAGGTCCTGAAGGTGTTCCCCGTTAAGTCAAGGGTGATCATCGAGAGTGTGAACATCGTCAAGCGGCACTCCCGCCCTACGCAGAAGAATCCTCACGGAGGTATTGTTCAGAAAGAGGGTCCCATCAGTGCGGCCAACGTGATGGTTATTTGTCCGAAGTGCAACCAGGCGACGCGGATCGGCCATGCACATGTTACCGATCCCACGAGCGGAAAACGGAAGACGATGAGACTCTGCAGAAAATGCAAAGAGATGTTTTAAGTTGACGATGAATTCGGAGAATTGAGTTATGGGAAAAGAAAAAGAAAAAGACAAAGAGCAACAGAAAAAGCCTGAAGGCGGCAAAGGGAAGGAACAGAAGCAGGCGAAAGGTTCTGGCGACGGCGGCGGAAAAAAGCCTGCAGCGGCCGGTCGTGAGGCTGGTGTGCCGGCTCGGCTGTTCGTTCTGTACAAGAAGGAAATTATTCCCCAGCTGATGAAGAAGTTCCAGTACAAGAGCGTCATGCAGGTTCCGAAGCTGGTGAAGATCTCGGTCAACAGCGGCGTCGGAATGGCGACACAGGACCCCAAGGTTCTGGATGTGACCGTGAAAGAGCTGGAATTCATCACCGGTCAGAAAGTTGCCGTCACCAAGTCCAAAAAGGCGATTTCGAATTTCAAATTGCGTGAGGGACTGGCGATTGGCTGCCGCGTCACCCTGCGTCGCGCGCAGATGTACGAATTTATCGACCGTTTGATCAACATCGCTCTTCCCCGTGTGCGCGACTTCCGCGGTGTCTCCGACAAATCGTTTGATGGTCACGGCAATTACACGCTCGGCATCAAAGAGCAGATTATTTTCCCGGAAATCGACACTGACAAGGTCACGCGTATCAGCGGTATGGATGTTACGTTCGTCACGACAGCAAAGACCGATGCAGAGGCATACGAACTCCTGAAGGCGCTCGGCATGCCATTCGTAAAACGACAAGAAGTGCTTCAAACCGCAGCATAACGACTACTGGAAGGAGTTGCTTTGGCACGCTTAGCAATGCGAGTGAAGGCGAAAAGGACGCCCAAGTTCAAAGTTCGTCAACACAACCGATGCGGCATCTGTGGACGGTCGCGAGCCTTTTACCGCAAGTTCGGCGTCTGCCGGATTTGCTTGCGAAATCTCGCGCTTGATGGAAAAATCCCGGGCGTACGCAAAGCCAGTTGGTAATGTTTGTACCAAGAATATTCGAGGAGACTTGATTCGATGTCGATAACGGATCCGATTTCAGATTTTTTGACGCGCATTCGCAATGCCGCGAAGTCAAAACACAAAAGGGTCGATATCCCCGCGTCGAACCTGAAAAAAGCAGTTGCGCAGATCCTGCTAGATGAGAAGTTCATTGCAGGCTACACAATGCTCGAGGACGGCAAGCAGGGGATGTTGCGCATTCAGCTAAAATACAACGGCGGCAAGGCGGTCATCACGGGTTTGCGTCGCGTGAGCCGTCCAGGTCTTCGCCTGTACCGATCCTCTGACGAGCTCCCGCGTGTGCTCGGTGGCATGGGTATCGCCATCCTGACAACTTCCAAGGGACTGATGACGGATCACCGGGCGCGCAAAGAGCACGTCGGTGGCGAAGTTCTCGCCTATATCTGGTAAATTGAGGAGAATGTACCGTGTCACGAGTTGGTCGTAAACCGATATCGATCGTCAAAGGCGTTACCGTCTCACAGAAAGACGGGAAGGTCGTGGTGAAGGGACCCAAGGGGGAATTGTCAGCGACCGTTCATCCTGAAATCACTGTCGAGATCAAGCCGACAGAAATCCATGTCAGCCGTCACGCTGACGATGGTGCGCATCGCGCGCTTCATGGTCTGTGGCGTGCGCTGATCCAGAACATGATCAATGGGGTCACACAGGGCTACAGCCAGAAGCTCGAGATCGTGGGTGTGGGGTATCGTGCAGAAATGAAGGGGAAGAAACTCCAGATGATGCTTGGGTACTCGCATCCGATTCTGTTCGGTCCGCCCGAGGGGGTCAACATCGAGGCTCCGACGCAGACCAGTGTTCTGGTTACAGGAATTGATAAACAGCTTGTCGGCCTCGTGGCGGCGAAGATTCGTTCGTTCCGTCCGCCGGAACCGTACAAGGGCAAGGGTGTCAAGTACGAAGGTGAGTATATCCGTCGCAAGGCGGGCAAGGCTGCTGCAACAGCTGCCAAGTAATGACGCCAGCTTCAGCATTGTTGAATGTCCATTTGCTAAAAGGTTCTCCGTATGATTCAAGATAAGAAACACGACCGCTGGCAGAAAAAGAAAGCCAGCATCCGCCAAAAGGTGATCGGTACGCCAGAGCGTCCCCGGTTCACAATTTACCGAAGCGCGAAGCACATCTATGCACAGATCATCGACGATACAAACGGGAAGACCCTTGTCTCTGTTTCGACGATCTCGAAGGATCTCCGCGAACAGCTGAAGGAAGTCAAGAAGCCGATGGACGTGTGCAAGATCATCGGGAAGGTTGCCGCGAAGCAGGCGCTCGAGAAGAAGATCCAGAGCGTAGTGTACGATCGGAACGGATATCTGTACCACGGCCGCGTCAAAGCGGTTGCAGATGGCGCGCGCGAAGGCGGCCTCAAATTCTAACTCATCACGAGGAAAACGAGAGACGCGATGTCAAAATTCAAAGCAGGCGAACTGGAACTCAAGGAAAAGCTGGTCCACATCAACCGTGTTGCAAAGGTTGTCAAAGGTGGACGGCGTTTCAGCTTTAACGCCATCGTCGTCGTCGGTGACGGCAACGGCCATGTCGGTGTCGGCCTTGGCAAGGCGAACGAAGTAGCAGATGCGATCGCCAAAGGGGTGGACGATGCGAAGAAGAGTGTCGTAAAAGTAACCATCGTGAAGGGAACGATCCCGCATGAGGTCATTGGCAAGTTTGGCGCCGGCCTTGTGCTTCTGAAACCCGCTTCTCCCGGCACAGGACTCATTGCCGGTGGTGGCGTACGCGCCGTGTTGGAATCGGCCGGAATTCGGGACATCCTTACGAAGCAAATGGGATCATCCAATCCTCACAATGTTGTGAAGGCGACGATGAAGGCTCTTCTCAGTCTTTCCGATGCTCGGATGGCTGCAGATCGCCGCGGCATCTCGCTTCCGGAATTGTTTCACCAAAACTAATCAGGTGTGCTGATGTCGACAGCGAAGAGAATCAAGATTACCCAGACGGGCAGTATCATCGATCAAAAGGAACGGGCCAAGCGGACCATCAAGGCGCTGGGGCTGGGCAGGCCGAATTATTCGGTCGTCAAAAATGATACCCCGCAGGTGCGCGGTATGATCACGGTCGTTCGTCATATCGTGCGCGTCGAAGAAGTCCAATAAGAGTGTTCCACATGTTTTAGGTTGAAGGAAGCAGATCGATGGCAAAAGATATTCTCAGTAATCTCACTCCGGCCGACGGATCCAGGAAGAAGACCAAACGTATCGGTCGCGGGCAAGGGTCAGGACACGGCAAGACGTCCACCAAGGGTCACAAGGGTGCCAAGTCCCGGTCCGGACACAAATTCAAACTCTGGTTTGAAGGCGGTCAGATGCCGTTGTCGCGGCGCGTACCGAAGTTCGGATTCAGAAGCCGCAATCGCGAAGAGGTTCAGGCGGTCAACGTTGAGAACCTGGAGCGGGTGGTGGCCGAGAAGAAACTCAGCGGCGCCGTGGTGAATCCGGAAGTGCTCTACTCACTCGGACTCATCTCGAAGAAGCACGTGCCCGTGAAGATCCTCGGGAACGGTAATCTGAAGTCAAAGTTGGAAGTATCAGCCCATGCATTCAGCAAGTCGGCCATTGCGAAGATTGAAGCTGCTGGTGGGAAGGCTACAGTGCTCGGCCAGACGAAGTCGTAGACTTGTCCTCAACGGAATAGACCAGAATGAGCAAACTCACAGAAACGTTTACGAATATTTTCAAGATCCAGGAATTGCGCGAGCGCATTCTCTTTACGGCTGCGCTCCTGATCATTGTCCGGCTCGGTTCCCACATTACGCTGCCGGGTGTTGATGCGCGTGTTCTCTCTGACTATCTCCAGAAATCCACTGAAGGTTCGTTGTTCGGACTGTATGACCTGTTTGTTGGAGGTGCATTCAGCAATGCGGCAGTGTTCGCCCTGGGGATCATGCCGTATATCAGTTCCTCCATCGTCATCCAGCTCCTGGGCGCGGTAGTCCCGTACTTCCAGAAGCTTCAGAAGGAAGGCGAAGACGGGCGCAAGAAGATTACGCAGTATACCCGCTACGGCACTGTATTGATTTCGTTGTTGCAGGCGAGCGGTGTTGTGATCAAGCTGGAAGGTACTTCGGCCAATGGAATCTCGATCGTTCCGGCAGCGGTCTCAGGATTTGGCTTTGCCTTCAGCACGATCGTCATCCTGACCGCGGGCACCATGTTTATGATGTGGCTCGGCGAACAGATCACGGAGCGGGGCATCGGCAATGGGATTTCGCTGATTATCTTTATCGGTATTATCGCGCGGTTCCCGAACTCGCTCCTGGATGAATACCAGCTCGTCGTCGGAGGCCGGAATATTATCATTGAAATGGTCATCCTGGCAATGATGGGAGCGATCGTCGCAGCCGTCGTCCTGATCACTCAGGGAACACGCCGAATCCCGGTGCAATATGCCAAGCGTGTCATCGGACGCAAGGTGTACGGTGGTGTGACGCAGTACATTCCACTGCGTGTCAATACTGCCGGCGTTATGCCGATTATCTTTGCCCAAGCCATCATGTTCGTGCCGCAGATTGTTTTCCAGTTCTTCCCGGACAGCGAGTTTATCGACTCCCTCTCCCGAGATTGGTTTGGTTACGGCTCATGGACGTATTCGTTTATCTACGCCCTGATGATCGTGTTTTTTACGTATTTCTATACTGCGATCGCGTTCAATCCGAAAGATGTTGCGGACAACATGAAGAAGCAGGGCGGGTTTATACCCGGTATTCGTCCCGGGACCCACACTGCAGATTTCGTCGACAACATCCTGACCAAGATCACGCTTCCTGGTTCCGTCTTCCTGGCGATCGTCGCTATCCTGCCGACATTGATGACCAAGTTCGGTGGTGTGACGCCGGGCTTCGCGCAGTTCTTCGGAGGCACGAGCCTGTTGATCATAGTTGGTGTTGCGCTGGACACTCTCCAGCAGGTAGAGTCCCACTTGCTCATGCGCCACTATGATGGCTTCATGAAGAGCGGGAAGCTCCGCGGCCGGAGGGGCTAGGACTCGAATCAAATGGTTCGGATCAAGACCCGGTGCGAGATAGAATTGATTCGAGAAAGCTGCAGGATCGTAGCCGATGTTCTCCGGATTGTGGCGACAAAGATCAAGCCCGGAGTGACGACACTGGAGTTGGATCGACTGGCAGAAGAGTATATCCGATCCCTCGGAGCAACTCCAGCATTCAAAGGATACGGGAGGAACAAGTCGAATCTGTTTCCCGCGACGATCTGTGCGTCGGTTGATGAGGTGGTGGTTCATGGAATTCCCTCGAAGAGGACGCTGCGAGAGGGGGAGATGCTCTCAGTCGACGTGGGAGTCAAGAAGGACGGATACTTCGGAGATGGGGCAGCGACGTTTGCTGTCGGCAGGATCTCTGAAGAGAAGCAACGGCTGATGGACGCGACGAGAGAGTCACTCGCGAAAGGCATCGAGGCCGCCGTTGTTGGCAACAAGGTGCACGATATCTCGTACGCCGTCCAGCAGTATGTGGAAGAACGTGGATATTCAGTGGTGCGGGATTTGGTTGGTCATGGAGTAGGGCTTGAGTTGCACGAGGAGCCGGCAGTCCCAAATTTTGGCAAGCCAGGGACGGGCATGAAACTCCAAGAGGGAATGACCCTCGCGATCGAACCGATGGTGAATGCAGGAGCGTGGCAGGTTCGCTTTGCGGCGGATGGCTGGACGGTCCTGACGCAGGATGGAAGACCGTCAGCGCATTTTGAGCACACGATAGCGATCATCGACGGCAATCCTGAAATCCTGACGACGTAGATCACAACCTATGGCAAAACAAGGCCCGATAAAAGTTGATGGAGTGATTACCGACACGTTGCCGAACGCGACGTTTAGGGTGAAACTCGACAACGGGCACGAGATTCTGGCGCACATTTCCGGCAAGATGCGCATGCACTTCATCAAGATCCTCGTGGGGGATCGGGTGACGGTGGAGATGTCGCCCTATGATTTATCCAAGGGTAGAATCACATACCGGTATAAGTAACTCGGATCGGAGCAGAGCAATGAAAGTACGGTCATCGGTCAAGAAGATTTGTGAGAACTGCAAGATTATCCGCCGCAAGGGCGTGGTGCACGTGATCTGCAAAAACCCCAAGCACAAGCAGCGGCAAGGTTGAGAGGGGAAATACGAAATCCAAGATTCGAAACACGAAATGGATGCACTCGGTTTGAGATTTCGAATTTCGATTTTAGAATTTGATAACTGGCTTTATCGAGGAGAACTCATTTGGCACGTATAGCGGGAGTTGACTTACCAAGAAATAAGCGGGCAGAAATTGGCCTGACGTACATCTTCGGCATTGGCAAAACGAGTTCCAGAAAGATTCTCACCAAGGCCGGTATCGATGTCAATAAGAAGGTGGGCGAACTCAACGACGAAGAAGTCGCATCGATTCGCGCCATCATCCAGTCCGACTACAAGGTCGAGGGGGCCATGCGCAGTGAAGTCCAGATGAACATCAAACGATTGATGGACATCGGATGCTACCGCGGATTGCGCCATCGGAAAGGGCTGCCAACGCGGGGCCAGAGGACGAGGACCAATGCCCGTACCCGTAAGGGGAAGA
>JAPLFP010000162.1 GCA_026390585.1 Ignavibacteriales bacterium
ATTGGGTGAGAAAGCTCGTTGCCCTGGAGGGGAGGCATTTGTAGAATGGGCGGGGGCATTTCGGTTCGGAGCATGATACCATCGTTTGCCATCAACGGTTTCGGACTGACGATCCGAGTCCATCCACCTGGGTTTCCAAAGGAGTAATTGCGAATTTCACATATAAAACGCAATTTCTTATGCGGCTCTGGACCTTCGGCGCTGTCTGCATGATCCTTTGTTGCCTTTTACCACAATCTGCTGTAGTTTCCCCCTGAATGTCGAAGCAGCGTTGCGTTGTCTCTCACCCGCGTGAAACCTCGATCATGGATTATTCGCCCGCGTCGGGACATCCGTGTCGAAGAATGCGGCCCACTCTCAAGAGGCAATCCGGATGATCATTGCAGACCTGAAGACCATCGAAGGCCGTGTGTACCCTGCCCGGCGCAGAACGCAAAATCTTGTCGGCGGAGCCTCGCCCATACAGGCGACGAATTTTGCCATGGGATATGTTACTCTGGAGCCGCGAGGCGGACAAGTCCCTTGGCACAACCAGGAACAGGAGGAGATCTACTTCATCGTCGACGGTAACGGCGAGATGTGTCTGGGTGAAGAGCGACGAGCTATTTCCGCTGGCCAGGCCACATACATTCCGGGCGGGGTATTTCATCAGCTGACAAATACTGGCGATGTGCCGATGCATATGATTTACTGCTATGGTCCCGCGGGGGATGTGGCTCATTGGCGACAGGAGCTTGCCGGAACACTACCCAAGGCAGGCATTGATGTGCCGCCGCTGCCACCCGGAGCGTGCCCCCAATTCACGGAAAAACCGAAAGAGCGTTAGTTGAAATGGAAAACCAAAAGGTCCGAAACATCGGCATCATCATGAATGGTGTAACGGGACGGATGGGAACGCGCCAGCACCTTGAACGTTCCATCCTCGCGATTCGTCAACAAGGGGGGCTGAAGACGAAATCCGGAATGGTGATCATGCCGGATCCGATTCTCCTCGGACGAAATGAAGAAAAACTGAAAGCGCTTGCAGATTCCTACGCGCTGAAACGATATTCGACGGACATTGACGGTTGTCTCGCCGATCCCTACAATGAGATCTACTTTGATGCTCAGACGACGAGCCTCCGGGCAAAGTCTGTTCTCAAAGCTGTCGCTGCCGGAAAAGCGATCTATAGCGAAAAACCAGTCGCATCGAATCTTGCGGAAGCTCTCAACCTGTGCCGGGCCATCAAAGCGGCGGGTATGAAGAATGGAGTCGTCCAGGATAAACTGTGGCTCCCCGGACTTCTCAAACTCAAGCATTTGATTGACTCAGATGTTCTCGGCCAAATCCTGTCGGTTCGCGGCGAATTCGGCTATTGGGTCTTTGACGGAAAAGGTCAGCCTTGTCAACGTCCGTCGTGGAACTACCGTGGGGAGGATGGCGGAGGCATTATTGCGGACATGCTTTGCCACTGGCGCTACATTGTCGACAATATGTTTGCGCCGGTCCGATCGGTGTCATGCCTTGGTGCTACGCATGTCGGCAGCCGGATCGATGAGGTGGGAAAGGAATACCGCTGCACAGCAGAAGATGCCGCGTACGCAACATTCCTCTGCGATAAGGGCATTGTGTGTCATTTCAATTCGTCTTGGGCTGTGCGAGTCAGGCGAGATGATTTGCTGACCCTCCAGGTTGACGGCACGAACGGGACAGCCATCGCGGGGCTGCAGAAGTGCTTTTTCCAAGGTGCTGGTGCAACGCCGACGTGCGTTTGGGACCCTGACTCAGAAAATCCGGCGAACTACTTCGAGGGTTGGCAGGAAGTGCAGCCGAATCAGAAGTTTGAGAATGCGTTCCGGATCGAGTGGGAATTCTTCCTGAAGCATGTCATTGACAACGAGCCTTTCCCCTGGACCTTTGTGGAAGGTGCAAAGGGAATTCAGCTTGCAGATCTTGCTCTGAAGAGCTGGGCAGAGCGCAAATGGGTCGATCTTTCTGATCTAAACGTTTAACGCTACGGATTGTCTGGTTGATTCTCGGTGTGCGGGAGAATGCGGAGGGATTACTCGCGGCTACTTGACTGACAAGAGCTTTTTCTCCAACTCATTCAAGAAAGTGTCGTGGTTTCTTCCGACCTCTGTACTAACTACCCCAAAGATGTAATTGCCCTTCTGGACGAGTTCTATCAGTCCGTTGTTAGGATCCTGTATCTCTTGTTTCCCTCCGATCTCTTTCCTATTGGCATTTGCGGGGAGCGCATTTTCAAAGCTGGCGAGAGTTTTGAGTGCGTCTTGGGGGGTCGCGAATTTGATCACATACGCCTTGAAAGATGAGCCCTCATCATAGCTGGCGACAAAGACACAGTTCAGTGGACTATAGCCAAGAAAACTCTTCGCAACGTATTGTTCCGAATACGCCTTCTTTTTTTCTACCGGAAAAGCAGCAAGCATTTTAGGCCACGCCTTGTTCTGCTGAAGATGCTTCTCGACGGCTCTAGCAATCAGCAGCATAGCATCCTGCGCACCAGAACCCTCCTGAATTGTCGAAATCTTGATGTAGTAGACCCCCGAGAGAAAGTTCAGTGCGCCTTTTTCCAAATAGCCCTGAACACCGAGGTCAATGAAGTGGTAGTCCGCAAACCGCTCCTGCGAAAAGATGCCAAACGCATCCACGGAGGATCCGTGTTTGTAGATCTCCACCTTGATCTCGAGCTCGTCTTTTGCGTACCGCCCGATGTGGAGATCAACGAAATCGTATTCTAGATAGAGGTCCGCAGCTCCGTCGATGACGTCGAAAAGGTTGTTGGGGTTGTACACCGTTTCTTCCTGTGCCAACCTCCATCCCTCAACCTGAGGGAATGCCAACTCCTGTGCGGCGACCTTCTGCGGCCGGGCGAACATAATCATCACTGCGATGAGGGACAGCGCAAGAATTCTCATGATATGTTTATCTCACGAGAGAAACTCGACCGGGACTTTGGTCAGCCGGGAAACGTCTTTGATTCTATCGGAAATGTCGAATCCTTTGGCACAGGCAGCCCCGCAGTGTGAGCAATCCGAACATGGATGTTCCGGCAGATTGAGACTTGAGAGGAGCGAGTGAGCCATCTCGGGTTCGCGGTAACCGTACGTGTACATGTAAGCTCGCATGATATCAGGAATCGGCAGGCCCTTCAGGCAGTTGGGAACGCACTGCTCGCATCCCTGGCAGTACAAGCCTCCCTGGGACTTTCCGAGTAAAAGATCCCCCTTCTCCTCGTCGGTCATCTTCAAGTCTGTGTTCACACTGATGTTCATGTTCAGATGGTCAAAGTTCGTGTTCCCGGGAATTGCGGTGGTGACATTCTCATCTTGCAGCACGAACTTGAGAGCAGCCTTACAGTTGATGGGCTGCTTCCGTTCCTTGTCATGGGACCCTCCCGCCATGGTCTTCATCGCAACGATGCCGATTCCAGCTTTTGCGGCGTTCGCGATCGCCTCCTTCAGCTTCGGATAGTAATCTTGCTTGAAATTGATGGCACTCAGAACGATCTCATAGACTCTGCTTTCGATGGCAGCCTGGATCACTTCGGGTTCGTTCTTGTGCGTCGACATGCCTATGTGCCTAGCCTTGCCAGATTTCTTCGCCGTCTGAACCGCCTCGAGCATAGCTGGAAACAGCGCACCGTCTCTTGAAGATATGCCGTGGACATAGAGGATATCAACATAGTCGAGCTTCAGTCTCTTGAGACTGATGTCGAACTTGTCGAGAAATGCTTTTGCCGTCGATCCTGCTTTCACTTCACCGGTCCTATTGTCCACCTCTTCCGGTGGGACCTTTGTAGCGAGCACAAAAGAGTCCCGTGGTCGGTCCTTCAGCACCTCTCCCAGCATCTCTTCGTTCTTGCCCCGTTGGTAGCCGTGGGCCGTGTCGAAGAGAACAATCCCGGCTTCGAGCGCCGCCTTCACGAGAGCCGGATTGTCGGCACGCATGACTCCAAAGCTGACGATGGGCAGCTCAATGCCGGTCTTCCCGAGCTTTCTCGTAATGAACCTCTTCTCGCTACTCAGGGGGCTGTTGGTCTGTGCTTCACCCTGAGCTAGCGCGGGAAGGGAAAAGAATGCACCAGAAGTGCCGAGGAGTGTTGACTTCAAGAAATGACGGCGGTCGTATCCGTTCATCGTGGGAATCCTTTGTCAAAGATGTGTAGGAGGGGACGGTGCGAATGCATGGTCTGATGGTAAGAAAAATGACTCTGAGAATCCACAGGCTTGTTGCGCATTTCTCGCGGTACGTTCACTTGTCTTTCGGAGATTGGTTTTGTACTTTGATTTGGGTTATCATCATCGTTGACAGAACTCGAATCGACTTGGCATCAGAACTCACACCACATAATTTCTCATGAAAAAAGCACTTCCCGTAGTTCTTGTGACCGGCGCGAGCCGGGGATTGGGGCGTGGTATCGCGGTTGAGTTGGCAGCGCGTGGCTTCTCTGTTGCCATCAACTACTCGCAGAACCGCAAGGCCGCCGAAGAGACAGTTGCCCTGTGTGGTGCGCTTCGGCCTGACAAAGCACAGCATTTCGTTGCGCTTCAGGCAAATATCGGCGATTCAAAGCAGCGCGAGGATCTGGTGACCAACGCGCTGGGAGAGTTGGGCCGGATCGACGCACTGATTAACAACGCAGGGGTTGCGCCGAAATTCCGCCATGACATAACGGAGATGACCGAAGAGTCGTACGATGAGGTGATGGAAACCAACCTCAAAGGTCCGTTCTTTTTGACACAACGCGTTGCAAATTATTGGCTAAAGAAGAAACCGCGACCACTTCTCCGCGGCGGATTCAAAGTTGTCTTTGTTTCGTCTATTTCAGCCGTCGCAGTCTCGCTCAATCGAGGCGAGTACTGCATTTCGAAGGCAGGCCTCTCTATGGTGAACAAGTTGTGGGCTGCACGATTGGCTGAACACGGAGTGCAGGTCTACGATCTGAGACCGGGAGTTATGGCGACGGACATGACAAGTGGTGTCAAAGAGAAGTACGACAAGCGCCTGGCAGATGGACTGGTTCCGATGAAACGGTGGGGGACGGCTGAGGATGTAGGTCATGCTGTCGGCTCACTCGTAACAGGCGAATTTCCATTCTCCACCGGCGAGGTCATCTATGTTGACGGTGGCTTGCACATTCAACAACTCTGATTCCTATGCTCCGAATTGACCATCAGCTTCAACCGACTCAACTCATTCCTCTCATTGACCGCCTCTTCACTCTCTCGGGTCAGAAAATTGTGAATCTCCAGCGGAGCTGGGATCCCCAAAAAGGATCTCCCGTATTTACGGTGCAAGGATTGTACACGTCACGAGGATGGACGGAATGGACACAGGGGTTCCAGTTTGGATCTGCTGTACTTCAGTATGATGTGACCGGGGAAAAGGAATTTCTGGCGATTGGGCGTGAAGGAACGCTTCGAGAAATGCCGCGTCACGTCAGCCATGTTGGTGTGCACGATCACGGCTTCAACACCATCAGCACATGCGGAAACCTGCTCCGATTGGTTCATGAAAAGAAAGTTCCGTTTGATCAGTGGGAACAGAGCTTCTATGAGCTGGCGATCAAGGTGAGTGGAGCCGTTCAGGCTGCGCGTTGGACTGACCTTGGCGGCGAAGGGGGGTACATCTATTCATTCAATGGCCCACACTCGCTCTTCGCTGACACGATTCGTTCTTTACGCGTCCTGGCAGTCGCACATCAGCTGGGACATGTTCTGATGGGGGAGAAGGATCGTCGCATCAATCTGCTGGAGAGGCTTCTTCAACACGCGGAAACAACTGCGCGATACAATGTCTATTTCGGTCAAGGACGGGATTCATATGATGTGTCCGGCCGCGTCGCGCATGAATCAATCTTCAATATCAACGATGGCTCGTATCGCTGCCCGAGCACGCAGCAGGGATACTCAGCATTCTCGACCTGGACGAGGGGCCTGGCTTGGATTCTTCTTGGATACGCTGAAGAGATCGAATTTCTGAATACGTGCTCGCCTGAGGAGCTCGCAGCGTTCGGGGGAGCAGAGAGAATCCGAAACGCTTTCTCTACCGTCGCAGAAGCTGTGGCTGACTTCTTCATCAATTACACGCCCTCAGATGGAATCCCCTATTGGGATACTGGCGCACCCGGCCTGGCGATGATGGGCAACTACCTTGATCGCGCTTCGGAACCGTTCAACGATTTCGAGCCGGTGGACAGTTCGGCCGCAGCGATCGCGGCTCAGGGGCTGGTGCGACTGGGCAATTGCTTGAAGAGCTTGAGGCAAGTCGATAAAGGTAGATTGTATCTGCAGGCTGGATTGACCGTGGCGTCAACGCTTTTTCAAGAGCCGTATCTCTCAGTTAGTCCTGAGCACCAGGGATTGATCCTGCACTCGGTTTATCATCGACCCAATGGTTGGGATTTTGTTCCGCCCGGAAGAAAGATTCCGTGCGGTGAGTCTTCCATGTGGGGTGATTACCATGCACGCGAGTTGGCGC
The DNA here is from genome assembly GCA_026390585.1 of Ignavibacteriales bacterium. GTDB lineage: Bacteria > Bacteroidota > Ignavibacteria > UBA10030 > UBA10030 > UBA9647. The sequence goes on from JAPLFP010000162.1 coordinate 6,485, forward strand.
TCCTGTTACGTCGGATGGCCAAGGACGAATCATACTATACTTTTTTCGTGAAACAGTAAGATGAACAACAACGAAGTTCTCACCCGTATTATCGACTCAGGCGTTGTCGCCGTCATCCGTATGAAGGACACCAACCGCCTCCTGAAGGTTATTGAAGCTGTGCGAAGCGGAGGTGTGAAGTCCATCGAGATCACGATGACTGTCCCGGGAGCAATCGAGATCATCCGTCAGTTGTCGAAAACTGTGCCGGCGGACGTTCTTATTGGCGCAGGTACAGTCGTAGATGAAGAGACAGCTGGGCAGGTTATAGAGGCAGGCGCGGCATTTGTTGTTGGTCCCGTGCTCAATCTCGGCATTGTGTCGCTCTGCGCGAAGCGCGGCGTCGTCGTTATGCCAGGGTGTTACACTCCGACGGAGATCTTAGCGGGCTGGAAGGCCGGTGCTGACATCATCAAGGTTTTTCCCGCCACTTCGCTGGGGCCGAAGTATTTCAAGGATCTGAGGGGACCCTTTCCCGATATCCGTCTCATGCCGACTGGTGGTGTGACCATTGATAACGTAGGCGAGTGGATCGCAGCCGGAGCTTGTGCGGTGGGAATAGGAAGTGATTTGCTCGACAAGAAAGCGATAGAAGAAGAGCGGTACGAGGTCCTGACCGAGCGTGCTGCCAGGATGGTCCACGGTTCAATTGCCACGGACGTGCCCGACGGTGGCCTGTAGACAACCAGATACCTGTATTTTCCTGCTCCCGCGTCTTGCCAGAGGTGAAGTGCCACTCCGCTCTTCGGATTGATCAGTTTTGTGGTTATCCGTCGCCGTTTCTCTCCAAGGTCAAATACAGAGTCTATTTCCTTTCGCTTGAGCGGAATTGTACCTGTTTTCCGTGTCGTCTTGACGATCTGGCCAGTCGGGACTTTCTGCTCAGTAAGTTCGACGACGGAGTGTGAGGGGAGAGAAAGGAGAAGCCGGTTCATTTTGCCGGATGTCCTAAAGTACGGATGCCATCCATCGCCTATTGGAATTGCGCGCTTGTCGAGGTTCCGAACCAGCGTCGCGCAACTGAAAGAGCTGTTGGCGAGGGTATAGGTGAGGCGAACAGAGAATCTGAACGGATAGCCTTTCGTGTCGCCTTTGTGGATGTATTCGAGGATAACGGATGCGCGGCGATTGTTGACTGCGGTTCGGACAATGCGAAATGGTTTCTTGCATACGAATCCGTGTATAGAAGAGGCACCGTCTTTTGCGTTCGGTCTTAGCGCATACTTCTTTCCGGCAAACTGGTATTTCCCATTCGGAATTCTCCCGGGGAAGGGCATCAGCTTTGCACCATGGTAGTGCTTGTTTTCGATGATGTCCGGGAGTGAACCTGGGGATTCAAGGATGGAGTGGAGCTTTCTTCCTGATGTGAGTATGAGTTCGAGTACTGTCCCCCCCAGGTTGGGCATGATCGTGGCAACCTCCCCCGTCTCAAAATTGACGAGCCTGATGGAGCGTACCAAATTGTGCTTCTTAGAATGATGAAAATGCTTCAGTTTCTTAATCGTCTTTCGGATTGTCATATGTCTTCTTCTCTTCGGAGAACGGCGATGGCAGTTTAGGTGAGTGGTCGAACACAAGATAGTAAATGTCTTGACAGATAGCATGGACAGTCGAAGAAAACCACAGGCTTCCTCCGTGTGAGTGCCAAGATCCCTCATTTGGAAAAACGATTGGCATTATGGCGAGAATCCGCAATATTGCGGAAATGAGACGAGAAAACTCTTGACAAGGAAGAAAAGTCCATTTATCTTGCAGCATGAGAGGGCGAAGTCTTCTCTTTGAGACAGTAGCGGTTGGCTCGCTTAATGACGGTTCGCGCAAAGGTGTGTCGTGGCCACAATCAACGATCGTTAGCAGAGATCAATGAAGACCCTTCGGAAGATCCTATTGCTGTGGGGTGCCACACTCGTTTTGTTAGGTGCGGGTGCAATCGCATATCCTCAATTTGGCGGCGTTTCAGTTTCAGACTTTCTTCTTCCCGCGTCTAGCTCATTGTTAGGTGTTGTTTCCTACTTTGTATACAGGAGAGAGAATGGAAATGGGGCAAAGCTCGTGTTTCTAAACTTCGCGCTCTTTTTTGGGGTAAATGGCCTGTCTCGCCCTCTCTATCAATTGGCAAAAACAGCGTTCTTTAGTTCAAGCACATGGAGTAATCTCTATTACTACCAGTACAATTTGCTTGTGTATTTCCTCTTGCTTTCTTTGTGTGTCATCCACCTGGTTGTCGATTACATGGTGGCAGTCCGCCCGACATATGCCAAGTACGTAGTTTCGCTCGTAATTGTTGGCGCGGTTGGGCTAGTTGTGTTTCACCCATTCTTTCTAGATGCAAAGTTCCTGTACAGTGTAACTGACTATCACAACTTCGTCGCAGTTCGCAGAAGCATCACAGTCCTGCAAAGTCAAGGCATTGCGAATCCAAGCAGCGAAGAAATCGCATCTCACGCTCAGTTGGCGCAGGCAGATATTGCTTCAAACGGCGAAAGCCTGAAGATGTACCAAGAACGATATGTCGCGCACCTGCGAGAATACCTTCCTGGAAACAACTATGTATCGCTACTGCTCAAGCCTCTCTGGCTCCGTTGCTCGAAAATCAGTCTGTTGAGCGTTTTGATGCTTCTGTTCTGCATAGTGCATCAATACTTCATCGATTCGCCTCGAGGGGCGTACATGGAGAAGATTGTTTGGTGCCTCTTGCCGTATTGCGGATTTGAAGCGTTGCACTCTTATTCGTACACCACAGTCACGAACTGGGACGCGTTCGACAACATAGTGGAAGTTGGGGCTTACTTGTCGATGGCGGTGATGTGGATGCTCTTGTTACTTTTCAGCTTGCGTCTACGGTTTATTGATACAATCGAAGGGAAGTACTATGAGCGTCGCCTGTTAAGCGATCCAAGCCGCATCACTCGCTGGCGCGACGCTTTAGATAATTGGCTCTTGAAAGAGTTCATGAATCCACGCGAGCTCGATCGAAGGTTTCTGATTCAGCGAAGGACGGAAGACTGAAACAATACGCCAGCGGTATATTGTAGTGCGCTAGATACGATGAAAGGTGACAGATGCAAATGATTGGCACCAGCCAGCAAACAAGACGAAATCGAGAAGAAGTAAAAAAGCTTTCGCGAACAAGGCAAAATGTTGTCATCGTGGGGGAGGTGGGAGTAGGGAAGGGACATCTCGCGGAAGCGATTCACCTCGATAGCAAAGATGCTAAGAAGCCATGCGTGCGGCTCAATATAGCTACGACGGATCCGACGCACCTACGAAAGTTGGTCGAACTCGCAATCGAGAAAGGGGAATTCCATAACCCTATCTCTCCGGACCACGGCAACTTCAAGCTGGTGGACGGAACAACGCTGATAATGGAAGATCTCGACCGGGCCGGCCTCGCCGCCCAAAAGGCGGTTTGCGATTTTCTGGCGTATTGCCGGAAGAAAAGATGGGAGTTGCGGCTCATTATGCTCGTCCAAGCGCCTGTTGCCCAGTCTGCAAAGAGTGGGTCTGTTCTGCCATGTATCTTAGACGAAACAAGAAAGTGGGAGACGGTCAAGGTCACTCCGCTGAGAGATCGCCCAGAGGATATCCCTGATCTGGTTGAATATTTCGTCAAGCAGATTACCGGCGAGCTCGGAATGGAAGATATGGTCATCGATTCCAATGCCATCGGTGTGCTCGTGCGACAGGAGTGGAAGGAAAACGTCCAGGAGCTCAAACGGATGGTGGAGCGCAGCATCGTCCTCTCAAGAGACAAAGATGTCTTCAAGCTCCCCGCCGGTATCGTGAATGAGCAGGCGGAACTCTCTCGCATCCTGGATCGCATCGAGGCGGGCACCGATTTCGCTCTCGACAACTCCATGGAGATCATCGAAAAAGGAATCCTTCTCAGGACTCTCGAAAAGTTCGGATTCAATCAAAGCAAGGCAGCGCGCTTTCTCAAGATCACGGAAGATACTCTCCGTTACAGGATGCGCAGGCTGGGAATCCCAACAGCACGGAAGGGGTAACCCCTCAAACTGCAAATCGAAAAAAGGAGCAATTCCGCAAAATCACGGAAACATTCCGAGATTTTACTTGACTTTGACCGTCTGACTTCTTATCATCACTCCGTAGCAAATACCTCGTTCTTTTGGAATTACACCACGACGTTATCGTTCCGCCTAGCTATCGTGGACCTTTCAGATGTCATGACTATGGCGCCACGCATTATCCAAATCCCACCTCTCTTACCACCCCTACCACAGGAGGAATGTCAAATGGCTACGGATATCACCCTCGTCAAATCCTTCGTTGAAACTAACCTGGGGCACGTTCATAAGACGCAACACGTTGCCGACCAACTGAATTGCCCATTGGACAAGCTAAAAAAATCATTCCATCGGTCCGAAAAACTGACCTTGAGCCGGTTTATCCGCGAATCGCGCATCGCAAGGATGAAGGAACAACTGGCACAATCTGATTCCCCCTGCAAAGTCATCTGCATCGATCTTGGTATCCGTGAAGATGTGGGCGCACGTCTCTTCAAGAACGCCACAGGAATGACAATGGAGCAGTTCCGCAAGATGTACAGACGATCCATCTCAGGCATCTGGCGCAGTGAGGCACAGAAACAAGCGGATATCAGGTCCGGTCCGCAACTGATGCTGACGGCCCGAGCCGTGAAGCAGGCGTTGGCTGCGTCTCGACGCGGCGCCAGACAATCGATCAGCCAGCTTGAAGGTGTCAAGATTCAGGGCCACGCTAATTGACCTCCCTTCCCGCCACGGGTAGCCACAGTGTGTACTGTGAGATGATGTTGTCCCTCCAAATGGACCCGCGCGAGTGAGACACGTTGTGGCTACCAAGGGGGTATTCTGAAAAAGCCTCGTTCTTCAGCCCGGTGACTTCCTCTACGGGCATGCCCTCCTCATCCTTCACCTCACATCTCCTCATCTCTCCCCGCGAGCCACACTTTTTTTCGCCACAGCATCGATCCTGACGGCAGTATTGGTTTCAGTTTACCCAACCTTCGATGACCGGCGGCTGAGCAGTCCGCCAAATTCCACCGTTTTCTTCTTGAACTTGTGCAAGGGATTTGGTAGTATTCAAAACAGTAACTGAAGTGCCCGCCTGCTCCACATTGAAGCCTCGTCGGCCTTCTTACTCCCTATCACGCGAAAAGTGTGACGAACTCGGTTTCTTGAACGTGAACGCGACATCGACATGAACTACGCACAATTGAAAGAAGATCAGATAGCTCAACTCATATCGCAAGGTTGCACAGCCACTGATTGGCTGCAGTTGATGATTGTACCCGGCTGCGATCTCGCTCGGTTTATTGACGTCCATTTCTTCGGTACCGTGCGCATCGGTGACAGCTCCGGCACACATACTGTCGACGGGGTTGAGCTCCATTGTGGCATCTATGGAGCGTCAATCGCAAATTGCGACATCAGCGACCACGTCCGTATTGCCAACATCGGTTCCGCTCTCTCGAACTACATCATCGAAAATAACGTCGTCATTCAGGATGTCGCTGCACTGACGGCCGACGCCAATGCGACGTTTGGCAATGGAGTGGAGCTTGAGACGATCAATGAGGGTGGGGGAAGAGTGGTTAGGATCATCAACGATCTCACCTCTCAAACAGCATACGTGCAGGCAATGTCGCGCCATAGTGCGGAATTCACAAAACGGCTCGAAGAACTCGTCGAGGCGAAGGTGAAGGAGGCGAAAGCGGAACGGGGACGGGTCGGTAGTGGAACGCGAGTGATACACTGCGGCACGATCCATAATGTTAGCTTCGGTCCGCACGCTTTCATCCACGGCGCACAGTTCCTTGAAAACGGAACGGTGAACAGCTGCATTGAACACCCGACGGAAATCGGAGAGGGTGTGCAGGCAAAGTCGTTCATTCTATCCGAGGGAGCACACGTTGAAAGCGGCGCCATCCTTGATAAGGTGTTTGCCGGTCAGAATGTGAAGATGGGAAAACAATACTCCGCGGAGAATTCGCTCTTCTTCGCCAATTGCGAAGCATTTCATGGTGAGGCAGTCTCACTGTTCGCGGGGCCGTATACGGTGACACACCACAAGTCGACATTGTTGATTGCAGGACTCTTCTCGTTTTATAACGCCGGAAGCGGCACGAACCAAAGCAATCACATGTACAAGCTTGGCCCGGTGCACCAAGGAGTGCTAGAGCGAGGCTCCAAGACGGGATCTTTTTCGTACTTGCTTTTTGAAGCTCACATCGGCGCGTTTGGCGTAGTGATCGGTAAACACTATGCAAATCTCGATTTGCCGAATCTACCGTTCTCATATATCTTTGAAGAGTCAGGAGTTTCAAAGATCGTTCCCGCGATGAATCTCGTCTCCGTTGGAACAGTGCGTGATGGAGAGAAATGGCCCAAACGCGATGGCAGAAAAGCACCCTGCAAGAGAGACCTGATCGTGTTCGACATTTTCTCCCCGTATACAGTCGAGAAAATGCGTCGCGGACGGGATGAATTGTTGGCATTGAGCGACACAACACCGAAGGACAAAGTAACCCTTAGCTACGGTGGGGCGCAGCTCAGCAGACAGTCCCTCGAGAAGGGAGTGAAGCGCTATTCTCTCGCGGTTAAGCGGTACTTGACTCAGAAGGTGATGGAAAGGGTCCGGGACTCAGCGTCTCAGCACACGAGCTGGAAATCCGTCGTTGAGTCCTTGAATCCGACATCCTCGTTACGGCGGGCATCAGAGTGGACGGATGTGGCCGGCTTGCTGACACCCCATGAACGGCTTGCGGAATTGGAATCACATGTGGCAAAAGGGTTGGTCAAATCGTATGATGCGCTTGTGGCGGAGTTTCAGAAGATGTATGATGGGTATCGGACAGATGAGTGGCAGTATGTGGTTGAGACATACGCGAAGGAATTCGGTGTTCAATTGACCGCTGCAACAAAGGACCATCTCCTGGCAGCAGCGGACATGTGGGAGGAAGCCGCGGGTACCCTCCAGGGGATGATTCTGGAAGACTCAAAGAAGGAATTCGGAGACTTTGCGCACATCGGATACGGATTAGACCAGTTCGAGGAGAACAAGAAGAAGGACTTTGAAGCGGTTCGCGGAACAAGCGAAACCAACAGCGTAGTGCAAAAACTGGCTGCTGAGGGGGCGACAATAGGGCAAAGAACAGAGCAGTTTAAGGGGCTCGTTGCATCAATTCCTGAATGACAAGAAGAGTTTGCTGAGAGGCTCCCTGAGGGTTGATGAATCAGAGGGAGAAGGAGAACTGCATATCGTCCCATATCGCTCGGTAATTGGAGGAACAGGTATAGATTCACTTGCTGGAATACTACAACAAACACATGAAAAACTAAAGAAAGCAGGAATATGCGATGAGAGTCATCATTCAACCAAGCTATGATCTCGTTAGCAAATGGGTCGCTTCTTACGTTGTCAAACAGATCCGCGATTTCAACCCTACACCAGATAAACCGTTTATCCTTGGGCTTCCGACGGGGTCTTCACCGATTGGCACGTATAAAGAGTTGGTCGCAATGCACAAGGCTGGAAAGGTGTCATTCCAGAATGTCGTGACTTTCAACATGGATGAGTATATCGCGATATCGGAAGATCACCCGGAGAGCTATCATTCCTTCATGTGGAACCACTTCTTTAAGCACATCGACATCAAGAAGGAAAATGTCAACATCCTGAATGGAAACGCACAGGATCTTGAAAAAGAGTGCCTCCGCTACGAAGAGAAAATAAAGAAGTGCGGTGGCATCCATCTGTTCCTCGGCGGGATCGGTCCCGATGGACACATCGCCTTTAATGAGCCCGGCTCATCGCTTTCGTCGCGGACACGTGTCAAGACGTTGACCCATGATACCATCCTGGCCAATGCCCGTTTCTTCAATAATGACATCACGAAGGTGCCGAAAACAGCATTGACCGTTGGCGTGGCGACGGTGCTGGATGCAAAAGAAGTGTTGATCATTATCAGCGGTTACACGAAGGCCCGAGCACTGGCAAATGCTGTCGAAAGCGGAGTGAACCACATGTGGACGGTGAGTGGATTGCAGCTCCATCCGCGCGGCATCATCGTTTGCGATGACGAAGCGACGCTCGAGCTGAAGGTTGGCACAGTGAAATACTTCAAGGATATCGAAGCTCCCCATCTCGATCCTGCGACATTGCTTCGCTAATCAAACGGTTCTGCACAAAAAGAAAAACGGGCGAGAGGTCCTCGCCCGTTTTTTGTTCATATGTGGGTGTGTTGGTTCTTCACATGTCCAGCCATTTCAGCGCCTCGTCGAGATCCAAAGTCACCTCCGCTTGGGCTCCACGATTTACTGCCACGGTCTCCGCAAATCGCGCTGGGTCAACTAAAGGTTCATTTCCTGCGATCGCAACCTTCATGATCCGAGAACCGTCTTCCCCGAAGACGGCTTTGGCGACGATGACGCTGAAATCAATGCGTTCCATGGCAGAAATCGTGCCAGTGACATTTCTGGCGTCGATAAGAAGTTTCGAAATTCTTCTTCCTCTTTGCTTCATCGACAGCCTCACGGAGGATGTGCAGGGCATCAGAATGACTGTAGACCCCGCTGCCCGTGACAAGAATGTGGTTTGACTCAACGCTCGTGCGAAAGTTGATGCCCACCTGGTAGGCTCCTCGGTCTTAGTGCTTGCCCGGAACTCTCGGTTTCCAGAGCCTGCCGACTGCAAACAGCATTATCCAGCATATGAAACTGGTGAGCATGGCGAAGAACAGGAAGCGACGGATGAAGTAAGTGTGTCCGCCTTCCGTCGGATAGAAGGAATAGGCTAACTGCGGTTTGAACAGGTATCGCTCGAGATTTCCCAGAAGAAAGGTCCTGTCGCTAAAAAACCCCGCATAGTTCTCCCGAACATCCTCAACGTTTGGCGGTCGTCGATACTTGAGAATCGACTGAGGGGTGAATTCACTCCGTATCAATGCGTTGCACAATGTGAAAGGAACCGTCACCAGCGTATCTCTTCCTGGAATGCCGGGATGGTTCTGCCAGACCCAGTCCGAATACACTCTTACAGATGTGCTGTCAAACGCATTCTGCTGATTCAGATGGAATAGCTCTGCTGTATTGAGGACCTGGTCTTCTCTATTGGTGATGTAGAGTTCCCCTTGCGACAGGTCGACGAATGCCCACCGATGTTGCTCGCGGATGTATGATTCCGCCCAGGAATGTCCGGTATATACGATCCTATCGTCCTGCGTCCGAGCGCCAAAAACAAATCGCGTCGGGATTCCGGCCCTGTTTGCCCAGAACACCCACACCTGGGCGTGTTGCGTGCACCAACCTTTTCCTGTCCCCGCAACCATTTCGCAGTACAAGCGGTAAGGATCCATCCACCGTTCGTCATCCTTCGGGACGCCCCCTGCACCCCTGAGCTTCTTGCGCAGGTAAGGAACGAGTTTCTCCATTCGCGTGAACGTTGGATCTGTGTCGCGTATGCCCACCTCGTCGCGAAGGATGCGGCTCGCCTCAGCGAGAGCCGCTTCACCGACATATCGGTAGTCGTCCACCCAATCGTTGACGGAATACTGATCGAACTCACCACACGGCACGTTTGACCGTACGACATAGACATCTGCGTGCTTCATCCCCTGGGATGCATAGAACTCTTCGCCGTAAAAGCGGATAGAGATTTCAATCGGCTGAATCGACTGTTGGGAGACCGGAACAAGCTTGTAGGTGTGGAGCTCGCTAAATGTTGTGTCGATGCGAAAGGAGGGATGCATCCCGGTGGCGGTTTGCTCCTTCCCGCCGTCTGTGAGGACTTTCCATTCAGTTATTTCAGTTGTGCAGGCAATGTTCAGTTGGATTCGGTTACGCTCCACGAGCTTCCATTCATGGATCGTCGGGACATCGAGCGGGTAATAGAGAGTTGCGTACGATGTGGGGGAGAAGGAAGATTCCCACTCGCGGGTAAAGAAGACGTAGAGATTAAGCGCCAGCAGCAGGAAGAACAGAGCCGCAAATCCGCGAATGAACCATCGTCTTGTCATGAGGTTGACCTTTCTGAAGACCCTTTTGTGCTCTCTCAGGCATTCAATGACACATCGCGCTGTTCGGCGCGACAGGGTCTCGACGGCTGTGATTCTAACTCTGTGAATGATGCGGAGACGAGCCGGGAAGATGTCAGGCTTCCGGGCGCGCTACTGCCTCAAGGCGTGGGGATCGCCATTGTGCATTGTCGGGCGATATGCTAGCGGGTAACTGGAGTCGCTGCTACTTCTTCGCCTTGAATTTTACTTTGAGCGTTTTGATCTCAAAGGGGGAGAATTTCAAAGCTATCTTCGATTTGGCGATCTTCAGGGGAGTCAATTCTTGCTCGAGCAGATCGCATTCGACAGCCGCGTCGGCCCGCACTCCAAACGTCAGAGTGGTCTTCAGCGACTGCCCGTACGCATCATGTAGTCTGAGGATGACATCGTCTGAGTCTTCAGCCTTCTTGATGCTGTCGACGATCACATTTGGACTGGAGACAGTGAAAAGAGATGGTACGGAAGCGGCAGTGCCGGGAAGAATCACGACTGGCTGGTTCAACTCACGCGCCCGATGCACACTTCCTCCACTGCGCCAATCTCCTGCGTGAGGAAACAGACTGTACGTGAATTGATGTTCGCCCTGGTCTGTCACACGGTCGTCCGTCATGCGTAATGGGTCGATCGCATGAGGATAGTGAGGTGATCGGAGGAGCGTGAGGCGAAGGGTGCTGTCCGAGGCATCATGGCCATACTTGCTATCATTGAGCAAGCTGACGCCGAATTTCTGCTCGGAGAGATCCGCCCACTGCTGGGCAGGAACTTCGTATTTTGCTTTGTCACGCGGATCCGTCGGCCGGGTTGTCCGCTGCAGGGCTCCGAACTGAATCTCGTACGTCGCAGAGTGAGTCTTAACGTTGAGAGGAAATGCGACCTTCAGTAGAGTCTGTTTCTCCCTCCACGTCACTGCTGTCTTGAAGTCGATCCGGCGTGATTTGTGGTAGAGAAACAAGTCTTGTGTGATTTTCGAGCCACCCTCTGTGCGGAATTCGAACCGCACCTGTGCCCGGAGTGGCCCCTGCTCAACGATTCGGAGTTTTTCGAACCGCAGGAGGTCAATGTGCCGATGCGGATAGTCCGGATCGATGTCCCACGCATCCCACTGCTTCGGGAGGTCCTTGTATGCCTGGAATTGATTCGCCCGCCCTCCCTTGACGATCAACTCGCGTCGAAGACTCTTGTCATGCAGAGAGGAGAGTTGCCCTTTCGAGTCGAACCGGATCCTGTACAGTGGAGTCTCAACGACGTGATTTGTCATTTTCCATGGAGCCGGGATGGTTGGCTTTGCATCTGATGGAGTGATGACAACCTGCTTGAACGAGAAGGGCGGAATGTTCTCGACGTAGCAGAGGAGGAGGGTCATTCCCTTCCGTCTGCTCAGCACCTGATGTGCGACAGAAACTCCGTTCCCGTCGGTAACGACAAAGCCTTTCTCCTGCGATTTCACTTCAAAGCTCACATACTCATTTCGTTCCCAGCCAAGAGAATTGAAAACAGAGAACTGAAACTCCTTCGGCGCCTTCTTCCGTGATTCCTTCTCCACAAATCCGGAGAGAGCATGCTGCTGGATGTGGCCACAAGCTGATTTCAGCGAAGCGAAGTCCTTCTTCACGTCTTCGTATGCTTCTGCTATCGCCGAACCCGGGACAATGTCATGGAACTGATTTAGAAGGAGTAGTTTCCATGCGCGCTCAAGTTGTTGCTGAGGGTAGCGGCGTGAGCCAGAGGATTTACCCAGGAGCATTCCGAGGACAGCGAGAAGCTCCGTTGTGTACAACAGTGCCTCCGATTCACGGTTTTCCTTCTTTACCCATCCGTGAGTTGTATATGTGCCCCGGTGCTTCTCCAGGTAGAGCTCGTCGCTCCATGTTTCAAACTCTTTAGCCTGCTCTTCGATCGTCTTGAAGAATTGAGACGCAGTTGAGAGTATGGAAGGAGGCATGCCGACAATTGTCCCGAGGACACGGGAAACGTCGATCTGCTCGCTGGTCACACCGCCACCACCGTCACCATACCCAAACGTTTGCATCGTATGCGGAGTCTTTTCTTTCTCCTGGAAACTCTCCCAGCTCTTTTTCAAATCTTTGGGAGCGATTGTTCCTTCGAGTCCAACCTGCGGGCAATGCGCGAGGACTTTGCTCCCGTCGATACCGCGCCACCAGAACGTCGTGTGTTCAAATGGATTGGTATCATTCCAGGCGAGCTTCGTGGTGAAAAAATACTTGATGCCGGATTTCTTCATGATCTGAGGGAGCGCGCCGCTATATCCAAACGTGTCGGGGAGCCACAGGATGTCCGAGTCAATACCGAATTCACTCTTGAAAAATCGTTTGCCGTGAAGGACCTGTCTTACGAGAGATTCCCCATTCGGTATGTTGCAGTCTGGCTCTACCCACATCGATCCGACCGCTTGCCAGCGGCCTTCCGCGATCCTTGCCTTCATTTCTTTGTACAAGTCAGGATAGCGTTCCTTGGTCATCTGGTAGAGAAGTGCCTGACTCTGAGTGAAATTGAACTCGGGGAATTCCTCCATCAGGCGTAGCGCGGTGGAAAATGTTCTGCCGCACTTTTTCCTTGTCTCTTGAAGCCTCCAGAGCCAGACAACATCGATGTGTGACTGCGCAACGAGATGAATGGTCCCTGCGATGCTCGACTTGAAGTCGGTTTGCAGGATGCGCATCAGGAAATTGTGCGCTCTGCCGATAGCATTGGGGTACTCCTCACCATCCGGTTTGAAGTACTTGAGGAAGATCAGGGTCTGCCGGATGAGTTCCTTGACTTCTTTCGTTTCGGCAGAGTTTGGCCCGAGAATCTTTTCCAGGTCATGGAGCGCGTTGAGCGAATTGTAGAGAGCTCGGGCAATGGGATTGATGACAACGAGATGGGCGGCGTTGAACGAACTGAGATCGCGCTTCCTGCCGCTGTACGCTTCGAGAGCAAGAACAAACGATTGGTTCGAGCGGGCTTTTGTTGTCAGGAGCACTTCCTGATGATGCTTGTCGATTCCTTGATACGGCTTTCCATTCACATAGAGAAGAGCCTCGCCAAGATCCAGTGCGAGTCCCACATTTTTCCCTGAGAATTCCTCCGGAATCGTTAACCGCTTGCGAAACCACGCGGTCTTGTCGTAACCTCCCCACGGAGCGGGAATTGTATAATTCCACCACGTTGTGTCATTGAGAGATGGAGAAGCGCCATTGGCAATTTCGCCTTCCTTGAGCTTCCATTCTGACAATGCCACGGAGACAGGATGGATGTGGCTCTTGATGAAAGGAAGAGTCTGGACCAAAAGATCGGTGTGCATGAGACCTGTCATTCCTTTGAGAATTCGCTGTCCTGAGCGTGATTTTGGCGAAGGCAGGTTGAAAATAGGGATTGTTGACCGCCTTGTCAAGGCTCTTTCATCTCAACGAATTGGGCCTCTTGCATGAGAATTTTCTTCACATTTCAGCCTATTTCGCCAATGTTCGCAGGTGGAGGACAAAATCCATCGTGACCTTAACGGTCCCTGTCACAGCAAGTCCTACCTTCGTCAGACGATCGCCCCTGAGGATTCATCCGCGCATTTGTCTTCTCAAGAACTCGAACCGAGCTCGGTGCTCCGGAGATTCTCTCCGCAACAGCTTATGCTCGGCGAGATAAGTTCCCAAATCGAAATGATCGGGAATCTTTGGATCCCGGCAAGTTGCATGAATCATACAGAACGCCACTTCTCACGGGATTGAATGACGGCTCGTGAACGCTTCAGTCCTGGCGACTGTAGGGGTGTTTTCATTTGCTATTCGCGACCCTACGCACTAAATTGCCATCCAACTTCTGAATTCTCTATCAATAAAAGAGAAACCGTTCGCCTCCCCACCGAGAGTGTGACAGTCATGGTGAGGCGATATCGTCAGGCAGCCATCAGTTCGCAGAAATGCAGATTGAATCGTTGTTCTGACTGACAAAACCCCTGACAAGCTCAACCATCAATTGAATAAACTATGAATACTCAATTGGCCTGGTTCATTCTTTTCGTCGTCTGTGCTGCAGTCTGTACATACGTCTTCCTTCGCACTGTTCCGGAGGAAGCTGATGTTCTCTATGTCAATGGTCGCATCTACACGATGGACGCAAACAGGTTTGTCGCAGAGGCGCTGGCGATCCGTGGTGGTCGCATTGTTGCCGTTGGCTCTCGGGATGAACTGGGAGAGCGAATCCGGGCGAAAGACACTGTTGATTTGGCTGGGAAGACAGTGTTCCCGGGATTCACGGATGCGCACGCTCATCTGATGAGCCTTGGGGTAGCTTTGCTCACTGTGGATCTTGTCGGAGTTCAATCTGAGGCACAGGCCGCAACTCTTGCCGCTGAAAGGGTCAGGAAGAGCGAATCCGGACAATGGGTAAGAGGACGAGGGTGGGATCAGAACCTCTGGACTTCAAAACGCTTCCCGACACACGAAGTGCTCGACCGTGTTTCACCGAGCAACCCTGTGTACCTTGCACGCGTAGATGGGCACGCAGCGTGGGTGAACAGGCGAGCGATGGAAATTGCTGGAATTTCAAAACAAACTCCGGATACAGCAGGAGGGAAAATCATTCGTGATGCATCTGGAAATCCAACGGGAGTGTTCGTTGACAATGCCATGTCGTTGGTCAGCAGATTTCTTCCACCCCCTTCTGTGAAAGAAACCGAAGAAGCAATCACTCTGGCGATACAGGAATGCTTGAAGCACGGGCTCACGGGCATGCACGACATGGGAGTCGACAAACAAGAAATTGATGTGTATAAACATCTCATTGACAAGAAGGAGTTTCCTTTTAGAGTGTATGCTTCCATCGATGGAGCAGGGGAAACTTGGGACGCGTTCATCGGAAGGGATTCGTCGAAGCCGGCGATTGGGCCAATCATCGGCTACGGTGACGATCGGTTGTGGGTTCGCTCTGTGAAGCTGTATGTTGATGGTGCACTTGGCTCGAGAGGGGCTGCGCTCTTGGAGCCGTATAGCGACGATCCGACAAACAGAGGTTTGACAGTGACTGATGAGGCTTCATTGAGGAAAACAGTTGATGAAGCGTTGGTGAATGGGTTCCAGGTTTGCACTCACGCCATTGGCGACCGGGCAAACAATATCATCCTCAATGTCTACGAGGCGGCGCTCAGGGCGCATCCTGGCGCAGACAGGCGATTGCGAGTCGAGCATGCACAGGTGCTCTCCCTGAATGACATTCCGAGATTCAAGCAGCTAGGCATCATTCCCAGCATGCAGCCTACTCATTGCACTTCGGATATGCACTGGGCGGGAGCACGCTTAGGACCGACGAGGGTTCGGGGAGCGTATGCGTGGCGTTCCCTGATCGATACCGGCGTCCTCATTCCTGGAGGTTCCGATTTCCCGGTAGAGCAGCCAAATCCATTGCTCGGTATCTATGCGGCAGTAACGCGGCGCGATTTGGAGGGAAGACCCAGAAATGCACAAGAAGTAAAGGCGTTTTTTGAGCTTTCGGCCGATGGGATCGGCGACACAACAGATTTCGACAATGGTTGGTACGCTTCGCAGAGGATGACACGAGAAGAGGCACTACAGTCGTTCACATGCTGGGCTGCATTCGCAGGATTTCAGGAACATATTCTCGGATCTCTCGAAAAGGGCAAACTGGCAGATTTTGTTATCTTGTCGCGCGACCTGATGTATGTTCCAGCGGAAGATATCCCGACAACGGTCGTCGAAAAGACAATCGTCGGCGGCAAAGAAGCTTATGTTCGTGCGCAGGATGCGCAAAAGTGAAGGCTGGCTGTAACCATGCGTTCTTGTGTTTGCGTTGAAAAAGTTGTACGTTCTGTCCAATTCCGAACGCAATTGGTGAAGGAACAAGCAGAAAATGCCGTATAAGGTTCTCGTTGCCGACGATGACGAAGGACAGCGCCGATCCCATGGGTTTGCGCTCGAAGTGTGTACGGCCATTCTGGAAGACGAGATCACAATTGTCGAGACGGCCACGAGCATCGAGACGTGGGAAAAGCTTCGCACCGAAGTCTTTAGCCTCGTCATACTCGACAACGACTTTAAGGATACACATCTAAAGGGTCATCTTCCGGGAATTGCATTGCTACAGCTTGCTCGTCGCGAAGGAGTAAATCGCAGTTCGCCGATTTTTTTCTGTAGCGCTGATGCTTATGACACCTTGAAATCCATGGTTGAAAAATATGGCGGAATCTACATGCCCAAGGTCGGATACGACATCGAAAAAGCAGCGCAACTGTTTGCTGACAAGATGAAAAAGAAATAGCCGTATCCAGAATCGCATGAACTGATTCGAGGGTCGCCCATCGGCGGCCCTCGGTGTTTAGCACAGATCCAACCAGGATTACAACTCCACTTCAAATTCCCGCGCTGGTGATCGTTGGCCTGAACTGCAAAACGAGCAGGCTTGCGCTTTCCTCCAAATAGCTTTACCTTTTCAATAGTCATCGTTGCCTGTTTGAACCCCGGAGGTGTCTGTGCACGAGCGCTGTCTCAACGAAGCCGAGCGGATCCTTGCTTCGGACAAGGATGTTATTGTCCCTGTCAAGAAAATCTGGGAAGCTGTTGGAAAGCAGGGAAGAGCTCAGGGATTTGAGATCCCCGCTCTGCCGGATTTCACAGCGCTTCTCGAGGGAGATACTAGGTTTGAATTTCTTGCTTCGCTCGATGAGAACGGTGAGCCGATCGAGGACCTCCCGCGTGATGGGACAGATCAGGAAGAGGAACTCGAAAGTCTAGGTTTCTATTCAGGTGATCGTGTCAAGCTCCGGAGCGTTGAACTCACGCCGGAAGTGATCGGTGGACTCATTCGTCAAAAGGTCGATAGGACGATGGACGCTCTCGCACGAGCGTGGGAACGAAGACCGGAAAAGGATTCGGATACCGAAGACCAGTTGCTCGATATACTGGCAAAGACACAAAAGCTGCAGCGCGAAGTCAAGAACACATTCTCGGATGAGCGGATGAAGGAGTTGGGGCAACTCCTGAAAAAGACAGAACGGCGAAACGGTACTCCGAAAAAGACTACAGGATCACCCACGAAAAAAGTGCCTGACGCAAAGAAGAAAGCGACAGCGCCGAAGAAGAAACTCCAGCCTTCCAAGAAAAGACCCAAGGTCAAAAAACCTTCCAGTACCCCCCGATCGAAAAAGTCCGGGCGTTCGTAATGCTCGAGCAGGAGACTCAAGCCTGGTCGATCCGGGATCTAATGAAGTTCACCATCGATCATCTCCGGCAACACGGATTCGGCGAAGCACGACTCACAGTCGAACTCCTTCTTTCCCACGCTTTGCAGTGCCAGAGAATTGAACTCTACACACATTTCGACAAGCCCTTGAGCACTGGGGAGCTGAAGACGTTTCGCGAACTCTATCGGCGCCGGTTGACACATGAGCCCGTCCAATACATCGTAGGAACAACGAGTTTCATGGGGCTGCAGTTTGCCGTCGACAAACGGGTCTTCATCCCCCGGCCGGAAACGGAGACGCTTGTCGAGCAGGTGATGATGAAATGCAATCAACGGGCAGAGGGGGAAGAAGCATACATTCTCGATGTTGGCACCGGTAGTGGGAATATTGCGGTGTCGCTTGCGAAGCTCGTGAGGAAAACTTGGATTACCAGCGTTGATAGGAGTGTAGAAGCATTGGAGGTCGCACAGACAAACGCCCATTCGCACGGAGTCGCCGCAAACATTACTTTTGTAGACGTGAATTTCTTCGAACCTTTGGAATCACATTTCCCGCGACAATTCGATTTCCTTGTGAGCAATCCTCCGTATGTCTCGATCCGGGAATGGCAGGACCTTGATCCAGAAGTTCGCCAGTTTGAACCTGGACTGGCGGTCAGCGATCAGAACGACGGATATGAGTTTTATCGTCGTATCGGGGAAGTGGCGGGGAAGTTCGTCCGAAAAGGCGGTTGGGTGATTGTCGAAGTAGGACATGAACAGTCAGAGCGTGTGAGTGAATTATTTCGCGCTGCTGCATTCTTGGAGATCAGCGTCGTCAACGATCTGCAGGAAATTCCGCGTGTGGTTTTGGGGAGATGTTCCTAGGGGGTGTTCTCATCTGAGTTCGTACTGAATATTCTCATCCTCGAGAGGCAAATGAAAGCTCTCATTCAACGTGTGCGTCGCTGCTCAGTCACCATCGGTGGCGTCGAGCACAGTTCCATCGGCCAGGGAATGCTCATTCTCCTTGGTGTAAAGCAGGACGACAAGGAAGAAGATTCATCATATCTTGCAGAACGTTGTGCAGCGCTGCGGATCTTTGAGGATCCGCAAGGAAAGATGAACCTCTCGGTGCGAGATGTTGCAGGTGCCGCGATGATAGTCTCACAGTTCACCCTTTACGGCGATACCACAAGAGGGAACAGGCCGAGTTACAGCACTGCGGCTCCCCCGGATTCGGCGGAAAGGTTGTATGAGTCGTTTGTCAGCCACCTGAGATCACTGCTCGGGAATGAAAAAGTTGCGACAGGTGTCTTCCGTGCAATGATGGACGTAGAGCTTATCAATGACGGTCCGGTGACCGTGATGGTGGAAAGCAAGAGTACGTGAAGAACTTCGCAGTCGGAGCCAGACAGTGCGAGTGATATTCCTCTTTCTTGATGGCGTGGGACTTGGAAAAGCAGATCCCGCAGTTAATCCTCTTTTCAGGGCCCGGCTTCCTCATCTCAGGTCACTGTTGGGTGGAAAGATCCCCCACCTGGGACTCCGGAGATTCTCGTCGGATCTTGCGGAAGTCGTACCGTTGAATGCAACGCTGCGTGTGACTGGACTTCCCCAGAGCGGAACGGGACAGGCAGCGCTTTTCACGGGCGTCAACGCAGCAAAGCTCGTTGGTCGTCATTTCGGTCCTTACCCAGCATCAACTCTTCATCCTCTCATTCGCGAACAGAATATTTTCAGTCAATTGAAATCAAAGGGGCATTCGGTCTGTTTCGCGAATGCCTTCCCCAAGCAGTTCTTCGATTACGTAGCATCAGGCAAGAGGCGGCTCAGCGTCACAACGCTGTCATGCCAGAACGCAGACGTAGAGATTCTCGATGCAGGGGCGTTGAGTCGCGACGAAGCGGTGTCTGCAGATATCACGCGAGGTCGATGGCCAGAGCTTGGATATCCGGATCTTCCTATCATCACCCCTCATGATGCAGGTAGGCATCTTTGGCAGATCTCCCGGAAGCATACATTGACGCTCTTCGAATACTGGCTCACCGACTACGCTGGCCACGGCAGGGGAGTGACGACGGCTGTTGAAGTCCTCGAACGTTTCGATGGCATGCTCGGCGGTCTGCTCGAAGATTTCGCTCCAAAAGAATGTACTCTCATCCTCACAAGCGATCACGGAAATATCGAAGATCTCTCAACGAAATCCCACACTCGTAGTCCTGTGCCCTGCATTGTTGCCGGGAGTAGGCGTAAGGAACTCAGCTCAGTTCTCAAGAGCCTGATGGACGTTACTCCGGCCCTCGTATCCCTTCTTTGAGTTTCAATGGAAGCATCATGGTGGAGTTGCAGACCAGCAGCCCGGCTCGCGCTGCTGTTCATCATCGGCATTGTGCTCTCAGGTGCTCTGAAGGGAAATCCGCGTCTCCTTCTGGCGGCGGTGATCCTCAATGCCGTCGTTGCGCTCGTGTTCCATGTCTGGTCAATCGATTCACCTTCGCCGTCGACAGTCGCCTACCATCTTCTTGTTCTGTTGCTCGGTTGGTACGCCGGAGCTGATCGGATTTCTCAGCTGGAAGAAGACGTATTGAGCCCCCGATTTTATGCCGAGCGGGTGCTGGTGGAGGGGAGAATAGAATCCGAACCTGTCCGCAAAGGCTCGCGATCAGAGATGGTCGTACATGCCGAGAGGATCTTGCGACAGACGAAGAGTCAACAAGTCGACCGACGGGTGTTGGTGCATGTCGTGAAGTCTGCCCGGTGGCTTGACGGCGACTCACTACAGATTGGAGACGCGGTTCGATTCACGGGAACACTCGAACCATTGCCGGGAGCACGCAACCCCGGGGAATTCGACTACGGACGCTACCTGGCCCTGAACGGAGTTCAGGGATTCATCACTGTGCGAGATACCAACGCCATTGCTCTGAAGGAGCGCTCGAACAGCCTGACACTCTCCGCCGTTATCGGTCGCGCACAGAAGGCGATCTTTGGAGTCTTCGATCGCTATCATAAACCTGAGGAGGCTGGATATCTCAAGGGAGTTGTTTTTGGCTATCGCGCGGACCTCTCGGTTGAAGTGAAACAATCCTTCATGAATACTGGAACAACACACATTCTGGCGGTGTCTGGTTCGAATGTTGTCGTGGTCGCGTTGATTTTTTCTTCTCTCGTTGGTTTCCTTCGTGTCTCCCGGAAGACTGCAACTCTCCTCACCTTGATCGGTTTGCTTTGGTACATGGTGATCACCGGGCTCAGCCCGTCGGTCATCCGGGCGACGATCATGGGAATTGCGATTCTTGGGGGGACACTTCTGGGACGGAAGGGAGATGTCTACAATTCGTTGGGCTTCGCAGCCCTCCTGATCCTTGTCTGGGATCCGACGTACTTGCTTGATGTCGGCTTTCAACTCTCGTTCGCAGCCGTACTGTCAATCGTCTATTACTATCCGAAACTGGAGCCACTGATTGAGATGATTCCTGGCAAACTCGTCAGGACCGGTCTCGTCAAATCCGGACTTCAGCTCTTTCTGGTGTCGCTTGCGGCACAGATTGGCACGATGCCGTTCACGGCATTCTATTTCGGTCGCGTGTCTGTCGTTGCGATTGTCGCGAATCTGATTGTTGTTCCGGTGAGCGGAGTTAATGTCTTGCTCGGCTTTGCGACGGTGGCCTTTTCGTTTGTCTCCGATTGGATCGCCGGGAGCTATGCGGCTTTGGACGATCTTATTGTCTCAATGCTCTTGAAGTTCGTTCTTTGGTGCTCGAAGGTGCCGTTTGCATACGTCGAAACGATGAAAGTTGGGGGTGTATTTACCGCTTTCTATTATATTGTGGTAACAGCAATCTTCAGCATGCGACGGCCCAAACTGCTTGCCAAGTCAGCTGTAGCTCTGCTTGTCGCCGTGAACTTTGTGGTCTATCGCGATGTATGTACTGTAGGCCTGCCGTCCCTTCGTGCAACTGTCATCGATGTCGGGCAGGGAGATGCCATCCTCTTGGAACTTCCCAACCAACACGCGGTTCTTGTCGACACTGGACCCAAGGTCATGACGAACGATTCAGGCGAACGGATGATCGCCCCTCTTCTGAAGAGAAAAGGGATTGAGACTCTCGACGCAATCATCCTTACACACCCGCACGACGACCATGTCGGGGGGTGCAAGTATCTACTGGAGAATTTCAAGACAAGTTGCCTGATGATTTCTGACTCAGCATCACAAAGCCGCCCGTATGAGGAGATCCTCACACTGGCACGGGAATCAGGCATCCCGGTTGTTCTGGCCCATGCAGGAGAATCCTTGCAATTTGACCCAACGACACGCATCTTTGTATTGCATGCTGCTCCCAAAGCGCGTCCGCGTGACCTGAACGATGAATCTATCGTGGTCAAAGTCGTCTATGGACGTTCGTCCCTGATTCTCATGGGGGACGCGAGTACGCGAGTCGAAGAAGAACTTCTTCACGGTGGAGCTCAGATTCTCTCCAGTGATGTGATCAAGGTGGCGCACCACGGTGCCGTCACCAGCTCGGGCACAGAGTTCCTGAACACAGTGAAGCCGACGTTGGCATTGATTTCGGTGGGGCGTGACAACAAGTTCAATCATCCATCGCCGATGATTCTTTCCCGATATGAATCCCTGGGAATTGAAACAAGGAGAACCGATCTTCGCGGCGCGCTTGTGATTGGAAGTGATGGAGCATGTTTCCGGAGTGAGTCATGGCGTCACGATCATCTGATTTCATTTTTCTAGAAGTCTTTTCGCTTCAGGAAGCGGATCCGCGCAATGGAACGTCGATGAACATATTCTGAGAGCAAGGAAACAATGATGAAAAAAACCATCAACGAACAGTTCACACGTTGGGAAGAAGAGCGGGTGAAGCCCTCGCTTGCGAAATCTCCGGAGCGCAGGAAGCCGTTCTCGACAGATTCCGGCATTACGATCGATCGTTTGTATATTCCGCCGGAGTCGGAGTACGAATCGCATTTGGGATTTCCCGGAGAGTATCCATTCACGCGCGGTATCTATCCGACGATGTACCGGAACCGTCTGTGGACGATGCGCCAGTACGCGGGGTTCGGAACAGCGGAGGAATCGAACAGGAGATATCACTACCTCACTGATCAGGGGACGACAGGACTGTCCGTTGCATTCGACCTTCCGACACAGATCGGATATGACTCTGATCATCCTTTGTCCGAAGGGGAAGTTGGAAAAGCAGGGGTCGCAATTGACACTCTGGCAGATATGGAGACTCTCTTTGACGGGATTCGCCTTGACCGGGTAACCACATCGATGACCATCAATGCAACTGCGGCAACACTCCTGTGTATGTATATCGCCGTCGCAAAAAAGCAGGGGGCGAGCCTCAAGACGATCTCCGGTACCATCCAGAACGATATCTTGAAGGAATACATTGCTCGCGGCACGCACATTTTTCCTCCGGGGCCTTCCATGAGGCTGGTGACAGATGTTATTGAATGGTGCAGCGACAATTTGCCACGGTGGAACACCATCTCTATCAGCGGATATCACATTCGTGAAGCAGGCGCGACAGCTGTTCAAGAGTTGGCCTTTACGCTGACGAATGCGATCGCGTATGTCCAGGCTGCCGTGGACCGCGGACTTGACGTCGACAGATTCGGCGGGCAACTGTCCTTCTTTTTTAATGCACATAACAATTTCTTCGAGGAGATCGCCAAATTCCGGGCAGCCCGGAGAATCTGGGGCAAGATCATGAAAGAACGCTTCGGCGCCAAGCAGGAAGAGACGATGCGACTGCGGTTCCATGCGCAAACGGGTGGGTCGACCCTTACTGCGCAGCAAATCGAGAACAACGTCGTCAGGGTAACCCTGCAAGCTCTCGCAGCTGTACTCGGAGGCTGTCAATCACTTCACACAAATTCCCGTGATGAAGCGCTTGCACTTCCCACGGAGGACTCCGTCCGCCTTGCCCTCAGAACGCAGCAGATTATCGCCCACGAATCCGGAGTGACTGATTCCATCGATCCGATCGGCGGGTCGTTTCTGGTGGAATCGATGACCGATGAGATCGAGCGAAGGGTTTGGGAATACATTGCGAAGGTCGATGAACTCGGCGGTGCTGTGCAGGCCATTGAAAAGCAGTTTTATCAGTCACAAATTGCAGAGAGCGCATACAAGTACCAAATGGCGATCGAACGGAAGGAGAAAGTGATCGTTGGAGTCAACGATTTCCGCGTTGAAGGGGAGCAAAAGCCGGACATACTTCGCATCGACGAAGAAATGTGCGCGAGGCAAATCAGAAAGCTTCAGTCCACGAAAGCTGTGAGGGATCGCGTCAAAGTGGAGGAAACTCTGAAGAAACTCCAAAATATAGCTGAAGGTCGGGAGAACATCATGCCCTCGATCCTCGCCGCCGTAGAAGCATATGCTACCCTCGGCGAGATTTCAGACGCGATGAGAAGAGTCTGGGGAGAATACGAAAAGTAGCCTGTTCGTGTTGTCCATCAGGCATGGCCACCAACGGACAGCAGCTTTGTCTATTGTGGCCATTTTCTCTATATTAGTGCATGCACATCACCAAGAACGAAATCAAGTATATACGCTCTCTTTCGCAGAAGAAGAACCGCCAGACGGAACAGAAGTTTGTTGTCGAAGGGTGGCGGGCGCTGAAAGAAGTCTTGAACTCAGCATCGAAGGTGGAGATTGCCGGAGTTCTTTCCCGGTACCTGGACGATCCCGACTACAAGGGAATTCTTTCGAAGCTTGAAGAACGAGGCGCTGTTGTGAGGGAGTTGACGGAAACAGAACTCAATGCCCTTGCTGACACTGTTCATGCGCAGGGTGTCATCGCCGTGGTTCAGCAGAAAAAAGGTTCGCTCGAACCCGATGTTCTGAAGAAGGCTTCACTCGTTGTTGTTGCAGATGCCGTGAGTGACCCCGGCAATCTCGGCTCAATCATTCGTTCTTCGGATTGGTTCAATATCGATCTGCTCCTGTTGGGAAAGGGATGCGTCGAACTTCACAACGACAAAGTCATCCGATCGACGGTAGGCTCGATCTTCCATCTTCCCATCGTCGAGGATATTGAACTCTTGTCTACGCTGCGAGTGCTCAAGAAGAACGGATTTTGCGTGATCGCACTCTCAGGAGATGGAAAGCATTCCTACGAGGATCAGCCGATGTCAGGGAAACTCGCGATCGTCCTGGGCAGTGAAGCTCATGGAGTCTCGGCCGAGGTGCGAACTTTGGCAGATGATATTGTGCGCATCCCAAAATATGGAAAAGCGGAATCTCTGAATGTGGGAGTGGCGTGCGGAATTGTGCTCGCACGCATCCGAAGTCAAAGGGAGACGAAGAAAGGAGCATAAGGTGTTATGCTGACCGCTGTGCCCGGATTCAAGGTCGGTCACTTCACGGAAATGAAGGCAATGACGGGTTGCACCGTCATTCTTTGTCCGCCGAATACCGGTGCAAGCTGTGATGTGAGGGGGAATTCCCCCGGCAGCAGAGAGCTTGCACTTCTGGCCCCCGAGAAATCAGTTCAGGAAATCCACGCTATCCTGCTCACCGGCGGGAGTGCGTTTGGCCTCGCTGCCGCCGATGGGGTGATGCGTTGGTTGGAGGAACATAACGTCGGATATCCCACGCCGTGGGCCAAAGTCCCGCTTGTGCCCACTGCGGTCGTGTTCGATCTCAATGCAGGTAGCAGCTCTGTTCGTCCTGATGCGCTCAGTGGATATCGGGCATGTGATACTGCCTCGACTGGACCATTCGATGAAGGAAACGTTGGAGCGGGAACGGGGACAACGGTGGGAAAGTGGAAGGGAACTGAATTCTGGATGAAAGGCGGATTAGGGAGTGCCTCCGCTGAACAATCCGGACTTATTGTTGGAGCTCTCGCTGTCGTCAACGCAGTCGGTGACATCATCAACGAGAACGGGACTATCCTCGCTGGTGCACGACGACCTGATGGTCAGTTCATCGGTGTGGCAGAACCATATCGCCCATTGATGCGTGGCAAGGTACTCGAGCAGTCCAACACAACGCTGGCCGTTGTGGCCACGAACGCGAAACTGACGAAACTGGAGTTATACCGGGTTGCTCAACGAATGCACGATGGAATGGCGCGGGCAATTGTTCCGATACACACTTCGGCTGATGGCGATGTGTCCTTTGCGCTCGCCTGCGGTGAGGTGAAAGCGGATCTCGATCTTGTCTCTGAGATTGCTGCTCAGGTCACGGCCGAGGCGATCCGACGTGCGGTGAGAGCCTCCAGAACCACGTCGGGAATACCGGGGCTCAGTGCTTAGTTGCGCGTCAACGCTTTCTTGGATTCTACTCGATTTTGCTTTATCTTTTTCCGGCTCAAGGATCACGGAGTTGTTTTGCCGACCACTGTGACGTTGCGATAAGGACGAAATGAAAACCTCCCACGCTCCCGGAAGGGTCTCGCTTCCACGCGCCATCTCGAAGCTTGGGTTCGCGTCCCGCTCTCAAGCCTGTCGACTTATAGAAGACGGAAGTGTGAGAGTGAACAACAAGGTGGAGTTAAACCTGCATCGCTGGGTAGACATCGAGAACGACCGGATAGAGATTCAAAGCCAGACTCTCAAGCGCGAGGCATTTCGATACGTCATTCTTCACAAGCCTCGTGGGGTGGTGACGACGAGGTCAGACGAACGAGGTGAGCGTACCGTGTTTGACGTCCTCGGTGAAAGGGGCGAAGGCCTCAAGTCGGTCGGAAGGTTGGACAAGGAGACGACAGGCCTCCTGCTTTTCACGAATGATCATCAGCTCGCGAATCGGGTCACGAGTCCTGATGTCAGCTTGTCAAAAACCTATGTCGCAAGCATAGATCGCCCGATTCGAGACAGTGACCTTCAGGTGTTGTCGGAAGGAATGGAGATTCGATCCGAAGGCAAGGATGTCATTACCAGGCCGGCACGGGTTTCTGTGAGGCAGCCGCTGGAAGTTGAGATATCCATTACTGAAGGCAAGAACCGTCAGGTCCGGAAAATGCTCGAAGAGTTGGGATATGCGGTGACCGGCCTTCGGAGGATCGCGGTTGGCCCGCTCTTGCTACGCGATCTGGGTGAAGGGGAGAGCCGTGAGATGAGTGTTGAAGAAGTGAACTCTCTCAAGAGTGCTCTCGGATCGAAAGAGATCAGAAAAGCGTCTCCGAAGTCCCATTCTTGGTTTCAAAGGAAGAAGGCTGGCGGCAGCGAGAGTGCTTTCGGGTCGACAGAAACTAAATCAGAGCATCCAAAGTCCCACACTCGATTCCAGAGGAAGAGGACCGGTGGTAGCAAGAGTGCTCCTTGGTCGAAAGAAACTAAATCAGAGCATCCAAAGTCCCACACGCGATTCCAGAAGAAGAGAACCGGCGGAAGCAAGAATGCTCCCTGGTCGAAAGAAACCAAACCAGAGTATCCAAAGTCCCACACGCGATTCCAGAGGAAGAAAACCGGTGGCAGCCATCGTAAGCCGAGTCGTTGAAGCATGCGTTTTCAAGATTGCACATGGTGGGCCGGAATACCTTCTTCTCAAGCGGTCGGAGAATGACAACATCTATCCCGGGATGTGGCAATTGGTAACCGGATCAATGAAAGATGGAGAGCGTGCCGTCGATGCGGCGATGAGGGAATTCCGTGAAGAAACCGGGATGGTGGCAAAGCGGTTTTGGGTGGTTCCGTTTGTGAATTCTTTCTATGTTCCTGTGAATGACGCCATCCACTTGAGCCCGGTCTTTGCAGTGGAAGTTCAGGAGGAAGCACGCGTCGTGTTGTCGCCCGAGCATCAGGAGTTTGGTTGGTGTTCATTTGAGGATGTGAAACAAAAGCTTGTGTGGCCAGGACAGCGGTACGCGGTTGAACTGGTTCACGAGTACATCGTCGGTGGGCAGGAGGCTTCTCGGTTCTTGTCACTTCACGTGTAGTCCATTTCACCAAGGAGAATTCATTGGGTCTGCTTGTCGTTGGTTCTGTGGCGTTTGATTCGGTTGAGACGCCGTTTGGGAGCGTGAAAGAGGCTCTCGGAGGGTCAGCGATCTACATCTCTGTCGCTGCCAGTTACTTCACAGCGCCGGTGCGGTTTGTCGCCGTAGTGGGGGGAGACTTTCCAAAGGAACATATCCGGTTCCTGGAGGAGCGGAACATTGATCTTGATGGTCTGCAAATCGTTCAGGAGGGAAAGACCTTCCGATGGGGAGGGAGATATCACTATGACCTCAATATGCGGGATTCGCTCTACACCGAATTGAATGTGTTTGAGAAATTCAATCCGGTGATTCCGGGCAGCTTCAAAAACAGCGCCTATGTCTGCCTGGGAAATATCGACCCTGTTCTTCAACGGCATGTACTGGAGCGCGTTTCGAAGCCGAGACTGGTCGTCGGAGACACCATGAACTATTGGATTGAAAGCAAGCCGAAGGAACTCTCTGAGACGATGAAAGTGATGGACGTGCTTGTCGTGAATGAATCCGAAGCTCGTCTGTTGACGAACGAACCCAACCTTGTGAAGGCAGCGAAGCGCATCATCAGAATGGGCCCGCGCATTGTCATCGTCAAGAAAGGCGAACATGGCGCGCTGCTGGTGACTGAGGAAACAATTTTTTCCGCTCCTGCCTATCCGCTGGAGAATATCAATGACCCGACGGGTGCCGGAGATGCGTTCGCCGGCGGATTCGTCGGATGGTTGGCCCGCACCGACGATCTTTCGTCGGAGAATCTCAAGCGAGCCGTAGTCTACGGCAGTACGCTCGCATCCTTCTGTGTCGAGAAGTTCAGCGTCGACGGACTCAAAGACCTTACCTATCTTCAAATACAGGACCGATATCGCTCCTTTGTGCAGCTGTCGCGATTTGATGAACGGTGATCATGATACGATCGATTGCATGGCAGGATGGGTTTGTCATTTTTCTTGATCAAACGAAACTCCCCCTCGAGGAAGTCTACATCGAAACCGATGACGAGAACGTCCTCGCTCAGGCAATCAGGACTCTCGCTATCCGTGGCGCACCGCTGTTGGGGATAGCCGCCGCGTATGGATTTGCTCTCTCCTTCAACAAACTGAAAGCTGTCGATGCTCATTCACTGACAGCCTGCATTGAACGAACAACCAACCTCTTTACGTCAACCCGACCGACTGCAACGAACCTTTTTTGGGCGGTGAACGCGATGCGTCATGTCGCAATCGATTCAGCGGGCCAGCCAGCGGAGACAATCAAGGAAAACATGCTGGCAGCGGCAAGAGCTCTTCACGCCGAAGACGAGGAGAACTGCAGACTGATCGGCCAGTTGGGTTCGGCGATGCTGCCTAACGCAGCAAGCGTCTTGACTCACTGCAACACCGGAGGTCTGGCGACCGGAGGAGACGGAACAGCGCAAGGCATTCTGAAGGCTGCCTGGGAACAGCACAAACTGAAACATGTGTATATCGATGAAACGCGGCCGCTGCTTCAGGGTTCTCGCCTCACTGCATGGGAGCTCAAGAAGCTGACGATTCCCTCGACGTTGATCACCGATAGCACTGCAGCGTTTCTTCTTCAACAAGGGAAAGTGAATGCAATCGTCGTCGGTGCGGATCGCGTGACCTTGAATGGAGATGTAGCGAACAAGGTGGGCACCTATGGACTGGCGGTCCTTGCGAAGTATCACAATGTTCCATTCTACGTTGCTGCTCCGACGAGTACGATCGATTTTGAAATGGTCTCGGGGCGTGAGATCCCCATTGAGCAACGGAGTGGAACAGAGGTGACGGCGTTTGGCGGAAGACAAGTCGCCCCGGAGGGTATTGATGTCTACTCACCGGCATTTGATATTACGCCGGGAGACCTGATTACGGCGATCATCACGGAGAAGGGAGTTCTGAGGAGTCCGTATCGGACTGCCATGGACGACCTGAAGAAAAAGGATCTTTCGTCAATGGTCCGGAGAGCGGTTTTCCACTAGATAGGCTGATGATCACCAGGACTGATGCAGTTGTGTTGAAATCGATGAAGTACCGTGACAGCAGCAAGATTGTCACGTTTTACTCCCGCCGCTTCGGCAAAATCAAGGGGATTGCCAAAGGCGCCCGCCAGATGAAGAGTAAGTTCGGTGCGGCGTTGGAACCCCTCTCGGCTGTCTCCCTCATCCTCTACAAAAAGGATCAACGGGAGCTGCAGCTCATCTCACAGTGTGACCTCCTCAAAACGTACAAGAATATTCACAGTGAGTTGGACCGTCTGGCGGTGGGACTTTCCATCATCGAGTTGTTGAATCAATTGACGCACGACGAAGAAGGGAATGATGCACTCTACACTCTTGTGGTGCAATCGTTAGACGAGTTGGAGCGTGCTCAAAAGCATTTCATGAACTTTTTCCTCGCGTTTGAATTGAGATGCGCGTCAGTACTGGGGTTTATGCCCTCCCTCGATGCGTGCAAAGGCTGCGGCAGGAAACTCGACGATCTGGTGAGCGAGGATTCCGCCGTTTTTCAATCAGGCAAAGGTGCCATTTTGTGCAGTCGATGTTGGGAGCCGAAAACAGTTCTCAGGAATGGGGCATCGCGATTGGGCCGGACAGGAGCCTCGGGAACTTATTCTGACGAAGGGAACATACGCGTTTCCATCGGTGTGCTGAAAGCCCTCCAGAGGTTGCTCAATGCCCCTCTGGAATCCATAGGTTCGCTTGACCTTGGATCGGCACTTGGGAACGAAATTGATGGAACTTTACGTTTATATATGCGTCAACACTTCGAGGACCTTAAGCCTATAAGGTCTTTTGATATGCTGAAAAAGCTTACAGGGCCTTCGGCATAGCGAGGGCGAATCCATCGCTCGAACCAACAGGATTAAAAACTATTAAAGGAACAATCACGTGTTAAGGAGGATGTCCATGTCGACGAAGTCTGTTGTTGTTGCAGTGCTCCTGATAACTTTGGGAATTGTGTTTGGTGTGACGCTCGTGTCGTCTTTCAAAGGGGTCGAATTCTCCTTTGCAGGCCAGGATGTGAAGCTCGGTGCCCAATCGAAACCATCAACCGCAAGTCCTGCTTTGCAGGCATTGAACGAAGCGTACCACGCCATCGCCAAAGACGTCACGCCGACAGTCGTGTATATTGTGGTGAAGTCACAACCGCGCAAAGACCAAAGCAATCAAACTCCTTTCTTTCATTTCTTCGGGCCGGATTTTCAGACGCCGCGCCAGCAACCTGAACTCGGAGCCGGATCGGGAGTCATTCTGACCGCCGACGGGTACATTCTGACGAACAATCACGTTGTCGACGGTGCTGCCTCCGATGGTATCGAGGTGACTCTATGGGATAATCGGGTGTTCAAGAAAGCCAAGCTCATCGGTACAGACAAGTTCACCGATCTGGCAGTCATCAAAGTCGATGCTCAGGCTTTGCCGGTTCCACATCTCGGGAATTCCGACAATGTCGAAGTTG
>JAPLFP010000284.1 GCA_026390585.1 Ignavibacteriales bacterium
GACGACAGCGCTCATTCAGCCAAATGCTGAATGACATGCTTGGAAAAGCCAAGTTGATCGATTTCGGGACAGATCTCACGTACGGCCAGACGATCAACTTCAATCCTCGCATCGTGATTCCGGCGACGTACAAGCTGGACAGGATGTTCACGATGAGCCTGCGCTACTCAGCGAGGTACGACTGGCAGAACAATCTGCAGGCAGGCGATCTCGGAAAGAATGCGGGAAATGCCGGCACTCTGAACGGAACGTTTGACATCAACATTAAGAACATCGGAAACGAGATCTGGTCGTCGAACCCGATGCCGCAACAACCATCGCCGAACGATACGACTTCCAAAAGACCTTCATTCAGCATCTGGGACAATATCGACCGCGCCACGCGGGTTTTGTTCAAAATCCCCATTTTCGATTTCGAGAAGCTGGGTCTTACTTTCACTCAATCGAACAGAAGTCAGAACTCTGGTGTCGTAGGCCGTCCCGGGTTCGCCAATATCTTTGGGCGGGTGCCGTTCTTCCAAAGTTCGTTGCCGGAAAACGGTCCGTCGTTGATGTATCAGCTCGGTCTTTCATCGGACCCCCAAGGCGACGTGATCATGAAAGCGAAACCCAGATTCCCATTCTTTGAAGGTTTTTCCACTCCAGGCCTTCGTGCCCCCAATGGCAATCTCACCGACATATACTCGCAGAGCAACAGGCTCACGATGAGGACTTCGCGCCCGCTCTGGGAAGGTGCGAGCATGGAGATCAACTGGAATCTCGGGTGGTCGTATAATGTTAACCGGACGATTCAATCCGATAGTCTCGGATTCACTGTGGAGAACAACAAAGTGGTGAGTGGCGACGTCGACCGTTCGTTCCTTTCGTTCCCGTCATTTGCCATGTTCAAGTTCCTGAACACGAGCATCGTCGAGGTGCAGAGGCTGTATGCGACAGCGCGTGACAATCCGGATGACACGCGAACCAACGACGCAAAAATTGCCCAGGCTTTTGAAAACGGTTTGGAGGCTTTGCCACTGGGAAAGAAGATTTTCGGTAACCTCTTCCCGCGTCCCAACTGGACATTTCGGTGGGATGGAATTGAAAAATTGTGGCTCTTCAGCTCATTTGCCAGTCGCATCTCTTTCGATCACAGCTACACCTCGGGCTACAAAATGCGATGGCATATTGATCCAACGGGTTCCCAGGTGACGGAGAGCCAGCAGGCGACCTATGGATTCTCGCCGCTGGTCGGTCTCAGTATCACGTTCAAACAGCTGGCGAAGGGGAATTTCTCGGCAACATTTCGCTACGGCCTGACGACGAGCTACGATCTGACGCCGTCAAATCAGAACATCGTGCAGGCCGACCGGTCAGAAATCTCACTTTCTGCAGAATTCACGCGACAGGGATTTGAAATCCCCTTCTTCGGTCTGGCGCTTTCGAATGATATCAACGTTTCCGTCACATACGGATACACCAAGGACGCGAGGCGAGTCTACGATTTGGCCGCTGATCCGTTTGTTCCAGTAGGAACTCCGCTCGAAGGGCAGAGCCAGACCCGAATCGAGCCGCGCATCAAGTACATCCTTAGTTCGCGCGTGACAGCTTCCGTCTATTATAAGTACACAAAGCTGAAGCCGGATGAAGGAGGCTCCCGTATCCCCGGTTCAACGACGAATGAGGGTGGACTGGATATCCGTGTTGCAATTCAGCCGTAGCGGTGCAGACAAAGGCCCCAATGTCGTCCCGAAACGCAGTCACCCTGAGCGAAGTCGAAGGGTGTTCGGGACCTCATCTTCAGACCCCGAGCAGAAATCCCGCTTTCTGGGATCCCGCATGATAGCGGGATCCAAAGAGCGGGACATCCTGGGGTGACATGATTGCTTTCACCCAGGCATCTATTAACACCATATCTCAATAATCTTACCGGAGGACCGAGCAGAACTTGTTCATGCTTCACGTAATGACAGATCAATGAACACTTCGTTCTGGAGGTCCACATGCGTACCATTATTCCTAAGCTCGGGTTGATCGTTTCCCTTCTCTTCTGCATGAGTTTTTTGCTCACTACGAGCGCGGTTTCACAGCAGCGGGCGGACAAAGATGAGATCGACAAAGCTTCTCAAGAGATTCAACAGCTAGTGAAGGACGTCTTCCGCGGAGACAAACTCCAGGAACTCAAGTCGTCGATTAGTCCGGGAGCATACATCATTGAGGGCTCATCGTACCAAAGTCTCTTTGAGTCTCTCTACGGCAAGGACCGAAGTCGTGCTTTTGCTCAAGAGAAAAACAGACAGATGTCGTTTCTCCAATTGAGTATAAATGATGGTGTGAACGCCGCTCATCTTGTGGTGAAGACAGAGTCTTCGAAGCACTCGAATCCTCGTTATCATTCGGTGTTCTTCATGAAATCGAAAGCGGGCAAATGGCAAATCCAGAACTGGCACACCAGCAACTGATGTGTTTGGGCGGCGTCGAACGCCGATGCCGCACCTGCCGTTTCATTGATTCTCTATGCTTTAATCGGTATTTTCGAAAAGGACGAAAATGACAAAGAAGATTTTGTGGGTTGATGACGAAATTGACCTTCTGAGGGCGCATGTGCGCCTTCTTGAAGAAAAAGGCTACAACGTCGACGTGGCCGCGAATGGCGAAGATGCCGTTGAGATGGCGCGTGAAAAAGGATACGACCTGGTTTTCCTTGATGAGATGATGCCGGGAATGGGAGGACTGCAGACTCTCTCAAAGTTGAAAGACATGCAGCCAAACCTTCCCATCGTGATGGTGACGAAAAATGAGGCGGAAAGCCTGATGGAGGAGGCAATCGGCGGCAAAATCAGCGATTACCTCACGAAGCCGGTCAATCCAAGCCAGGTGTTGCTCGCGTGCAAGAAGATTCTCGAAGCCCGTAAGATCGCCGGCGAGCATGTTTCGCGGGATTACGCAGCGGAGTTTTCTCAGATCTCGCTGGCTCTGATGAATCCTCTGGACTATAGTGAGTGGTTTGAACTTTATCAGAAGCTTACAAACTGGGACTTTGAGCTTGATGAACATCCGGAGCTCGGTCTGCGCCAAACGCTGCTCGATCAGAAACGGGAATGCAACGCCGAGTTTGGCAAGTACATCGAACGCAACTATCCCAAATGGATTACACAATCGACGGACCGGCCGGTGCTTTCGACAGAGGTCGTCGACAAATTCGTCATTCCCGAAATCGAAAAGAGCGGTTCGGTGTTTCTCTTCATTATCGATTGTCTTCGGTTGGACCAGTGGATGATCATGGAGAAGCTCCTCGCCAGCTATTTCTCCGTTGAGAGGTCGTTCCAGTTCAGCATTCTGCCGACAGCCACACCGTACTCCCGTAACGCGATTTTCAGCGGCCTGTTTCCGATAGAACTGGAACAGCGATTTCCCGAGATCTGGACACCCGGCGATGACGACGAGAACAGCCGAAACCGGGACGAGCATCTGCTTCTGGACAAACTCCTGGAGCGCAGAAAGATCTCTCTGAAACCCGATTCGAAGTACATCAAGATCCTCGACGCCGAGTTTGGTCGACAAGTCGAGGGGAATATTCTCTCCTACACGAAAAGCAAACTGACCGCCGTCGTTGTCAATTTTGTGGATATGCTCGCTCATGGGCGGTCGGATTCTCCTCTGTTGAAGGAGATTGCACCCGATGAAGCTGCCTATCGATCGCTCACGCGTTCCTGGTTCCAGCATTCGGCTCTCTTCGGAATGCTCAAGGCCCTTTCGACGCAGAAGAACGTCACGATTCTGCTCACCTCCGACCACGGCAGCGTCCGCTGTTTGCGCGGCTCGAGGGTTGTTGGCGACCGTGAAGCGTCAACGAATCTGCGGTACAAATTCGGCCGGAATCTCAAGGTCGACGAACGGCAAGCCGTTTTCATTAAACATCCATCGGACTACAAGCTGCCGAGGGCAAGTGTCACCACGAACTATATTCTGGCGAAGGAAGACTATTACTTCGTCTATCCGACGGATTATAACAAGTACCTTCAGCAGTACCGCGACAGCTTCCAGCATGGCGGCATCTCCATGGAAGAGATGATGCTGCCTGTCGTGAAACTCACACCGAAGCAATAGGGCCTGAGGCAGGTGCGCGAAGAGCATTGGACATCCTCTGAACAGGAGACACGGGCACTCGCGCGAGCGTTCGCCGGGCAGCTGCAGCGTGGCGATGTTGTTGCTCTGGTGGGGGAACTCGGGACCGGGAAGACGCTGTTCGTCAAGGGAGTGTGCGAGGCATTCAGAGCACAGCAACACGTGTCGAGCCCAAGTTTCATTATTCTCAACCGCTACGAAGGGAAGGATCAGAGTGATCGAGAGCTGCTGATCCATCATCTGGATCTGTACCGGGTCAAGTCGCTCGATGAGATCTATGATCTTGGCTATGAGGAATTCTTCTATGGTGATGGGATCACGCTCATCGAATGGGCTGAGCAACTCGGCGATCTTCTCCCTTCGAAACGATATGAGGTGCATCTCAGCTACGGCGAATTTGATTCCCATCGCCGGATCGTGATTGAGTCGTTCCGGACTCCGTTAGTCCCAGTGCCATCAGAAAAGAGGGCAGGAACTCCATGACGATTCTCGGTTTGGAGACATCGACTGCCGTTTGCTCTGTCGGTCTTTTTCGGGAGAAGAAGCCCGGCATAGAAATGTCCCTGCGGGAGTCCCACATTCACTCCGAGAAACTCCTGACACTTGTTCAGGAGGTTCTTCGTGCAGGGGAAACGACCCTCCAGCAGCTGGACGCAATTGCTGTGTCGATCGGACCGGGTTCGTTCACCGGGCTGCGCATCGGATTGAGCACGGCCAAGGGCTTGTCGTTCGCTCTCGAGAAGCCGGTCATCGCAGTATTAACCTTCGAGGCAATTGCCGAAGCGGGGCGCCAGAAACATCCTGGAGTGTCATCCGTTCTTGTTTTGATGGATGCGAAGAAGGACGAGTGGTATGTCGGGGGGTTTATCGTTACAGGGGAGAAGATGGAAGAATCGGGGGGAGTGGAAATCAAGGATCTCGGGGAAGCGCTCTCCGCCGCAAAATCGTCCACGCTGGTTTTGACCGACAGCGTTGAAGTCGTCAGGCAACAACTGAAAGAGAATGTGGTGGTTGAAGATGCACTCCTGTGTTGTCGTGGTGACATCGTTGCTCTGCTTGGATACCGAAAAGCCGTGAAAAAAGAGTTTGCCGATGTCGCCGGACTAGAGCCAATGTATCTGAAGGATTTTGTCGTTCGTACAGCAGTCCCTGTTTCATAATAGCTCGGGCTAAACCCAAGGAGATTCCTATGCCATGGTTCAGGCGTTCCAAAGAGAATATCACATCCGAAGGGCCGAAGAAAGACATCCCCGATGGCCAGTGGACGAAGTGCGACAGCTGCGGTGAGATCATTCACAAGAAGCAGCTTGAGCAGAATCTCTTTACGTGCCAGAAATGCGGGCACCATTTCCGGATTGGGAGCAAGGAGTACTTCGAAATCCTTCTGGATGAGAAGACATTCAAGGAGTCGGACACAAGAATAAGATCCGTTGATCCCTTGAATTTTGTCGACACGAAGAAATATTCCGATCGACTCAAGGAGTCGATGCGGAAAAGTGGACTCACCGAAGCCGTGCGCACAGGTACGGCGAAGATCAACGGTATGCCGGTCGTCATTGCATGCATGGATTTTTCCTTCATCGGTGGGAGCATGGGCTCGGTCGTCGGCGAAAAAATCGCACGAGCCATCGATCTCGCCCTGAAGAAGAAAGATCCCCTGATCATTGTCTCTTCGAGCGGTGGAGCAAGGATGATGGAGGCGGCCTACTCGCTCATGCAGTTGGCAAAGACGAGTGCCAAACTCGCTCGACTCTCAGATGCCGGCATTCCGTACATCTCCGTCATGACGGATCCGACAACGGGCGGTGTAACGGCAAGTTACGCGATGCTGGGGGACGTGCATATCGCGGAGCAGGGAGCACTGATCGGTTTTGCAGGCCCACGCGTTATCAAGCAAACCATCGGACGGGACCTGCCGAAAGGATTTCAACGGGCCGAATTCCTCCAGGAAAAGGGATTTGTTGATGTCGTTGTGCATCGCAAGGACCTGAAAGAGACCATCACAAAGATTCTGAAGCTGTTGCACGATTGACCGATCGAGATAGCATGGGGAATTCTGACGACGCAATTGGGGCGGTTATCATGGCTGCGGGGCAGGGGAAGCGGATGAACGATCCTTCCCGAGCAAAAGTGATGTACGAGATCAACGGCCGGCCGATGATTCACTATGTCGCTGACCTTGCTCTTGCCCTCGGGGCGACGCGAATCGTTGTCATTGTAGGACACCAAAGGCAGGTTGTCATCGACTACCTTAAGAAAAGCCATCCCACGGTTATTTGTGCCGCACAGGATCCGCAGCTGGGAACAGGACATGCTGTCATGCAGGCAGAGGAAGCCCTGAGTTCATTTTCCGGGCATGTTCTGGTGCTTTCGGGCGACGTGCCTTTGCTGACGGAAGCCACGATGCAGCGGCTTCTCAAGCATCATTTTGATACAGGTGCCGTCGCGACAATTCTTACGTCTAACATGTCGGACCCCACGGGATATGGCCGGATTATCCGCCATCCTGACGGTTCCGTCAGACGAATTGTCGAACATCGGGACGCATCGGAAGAAGAACGAAGACTAAGGGAAATTAATTCGGGAATTTATGTGTTCAGGAAAGAGAAGCTGTTCGACGGTTTGAAACACATCACGCCGAACAACTCTCAAAACGAGTACTATTTGACGGATGTGTTTGGCTATTTTGCGCAGCGCCAGTGGGCGGTCTCCGCTCTCCTCGCCGATGATGAACGCGAGATCCACGGTATCAATACCGTCGAGCAGTTGGACCAGACACGCGGGATCATGAAATCCCGCCTCGGCAGCCCAACGAACGTGTGATGGTCTGATTGGGAATCTTGACAATCACTCTACATTTGAGTATCATTCCGAGTGTATCGGGAAGCACCATCTGGAGGGAAATGTGATGAAGAAAATGGCGATCGTGTTGAGTCTGATTGCTGTGACGCTCTGCTTCACAACGGCGTCGGCCCAGTTCAAGTCGACGATCGATCCGCGTCCGACAGTGACAGAGTCCATTCTGCGGACTGGCGACGGCAACTTCTTCTCCGGCCTGTTTGATCCAAGCAAGTTCAATATGCAGCACAGTTTCTCTCTTTCGTACGCCTCGTTCGCCGGGCAGGGAATGTCGCTAGGCGTTTACACGAACAGCATGCAATACAAGTTTTCGGATAATCTCGATGTGCGCACGGATATCAGTCTGATGACCTCGCCCTTCAATACACTGGGCAAGGATGCGCAAAGCACTCTGAACGGATTGTTCCTCAACAGGGCGGAGTTGAACTACAGGCCCTGGAAAAACACCCTCTTTCAGATTTCGTACCGGCAGATACCGGCGTCATATTGGCTTGGCTCCGGCTATGGATATGGACTAGGAGGGATGAGCTCATTCTACGGGATCGACCGATACCAGGACGACATTCATTAGTCACGAGCATTGAACGTTTGCTTTTCTTCTGATACCGAGCGTGATGGGTCCGCTTGTCGGATCGACGCTCGGTTTTTTTGTGTCCATCGTTGAGCAGGAATGGAAAACGAACAACCCACACATGTTCCTGAACAAGACTCCGGGACGGGTCCGGCGCCGGTCGCACCGCGGCCACGCGCCCGGAAGAAGCCATTTCAATGGAAGAGCGTTGGCAGCAACGGACTGTTCATTCTCTTTGGGCTCATTGTTATTGTTCTTGTCTACTCTTTTATTAACAGAATCTTCATCGATCCTCCAGTCAATGCAGAGACGAACCGGGGGGGCAAAACCCATACGATACAGCTCGATGTGCTGAATGGGTCGGGGACGTCAAGGCTTGGTCAGCGGTTTACGGACTACCTGCGTGCGCGGGGGTTCGATGTTGTCGAGATGGGAAACTACAAAGAGTCAGGCGTTGAACTCACGCGTGTCATTGATCGGGCGGGCGATCTGACTGCAGCGCGTCAGGTTGCCGAAGCCCTCGGCGTTCCGAAAGAGCGGGTCATCCAGCAAATCGACAAGAACGCGTATCTTGATGTATCGGTTGTGATCGGAAAAGATTTCAAATCCCTGAAACCCCTCAAATAATGAGATGGAGGGTTCCCCATTGACGTCGAGAACATTTGCCAAGAAAACAGCGGAGTTCGCACTTTCAAAGAAGGCATCGGCCGTTGTTCTGATGGATCTTCGGAAGCTCAACGCCCCGGCTGATTTCTTTGTTCTTTGTTCCGCAGATTCAGACACCCACGCCAAGGCCATTGCGCAAGCCGTTCGCGATGGCGCAGATGGCATTGGAGTAGCATTGTTGAGGTCAGAGGGTTTTCGAGCCCTCTCCTGGGTACTCCTCGACTATTTCGATGTGGTCGTCCACGTGTTCAAGAAGGATGTCCGGCAGTTCTACAACCTCGAGCGTCTCTGGGGAGATGCAAAGGTCACTCCAGTGGAGGATACGCCCCCCGCTGCCAAGGTGGCAAAGGCTCCACGCGGATCCACGGCACACCCGAAGGCTCCCCGTCGCTCAAAAAAGTCTCCCTCGTAGCACCGGTGAATGCACATGAAACGTTACCTGCATGAAAGACTCTCTGTAGCTCTTGCCACGTTGAACTATTCAAACGTTTCGAAGCTCACGTTTGAAAAGCCGCGTGTCGAGGCTCATGGCGATCTGACAACCAACATTGCCATGCTTCTTGCAAAAGCATTGGGAAAAAACCCTCGGGCGATTGCTCAGGAACTGGTGAACACGTTGAAGGTTGAGGTCGAATTTGTATCGGCAGTAGAAATCGCCGGACCGGGGTTCATCAACTTCAAATTCACGGAACGATTCTTCAACAAACATCTGGGCACCATTCTTGAGAACGGCGACACCTTCGGCCGTTCATCCGTTGGAGGGAAGAAAAAGACGCAGGTTGAATTCGTCAGCGCGAATCCGACGGGTCCGCTGAGCGTTGGTCACGGCCGACAAGCGGCCATCGGAGATACGCTGGCCAATCTGCTCGAGTGGACGGGTCACGATGTTACACGGGAGTACTACTATAACAATGCCGGCAGGCAAATGAGGATGCTGGCAGATTCGACGTATGCCCGGTACCGTCAGCTCTTTGATGCTTCGTTTGTTTTCCCCGAAGACGGATATCAGGGGGACTACATACGAGAGATTGCCCAGCGAATCAAAGAGGAAATGGGTGATGCTCTTTGCTCCATGGAAACGGAAAAAGCAATCGAGCAATGCAAAGTATTCGCCGAAGGGGCACTCTTTGACGCCATCAAGGCTGTTCTTGGACGAATGGGTGTGCAGTTTGATGTTTTCTTCAATGAGGATTCTCTCTATTCAAGTGGTAAGATCCGCGAGGTTATCCAAGAATTCCGCACGATGGGTCTTGCTTACGATCAGGATGGAGCCGTCTGGCTTAAAGCGACGTCGCTTGGTCTTGACCAGGATCGCGTCATCGTCAAGAGCACCGGAGAACCGACGTACCGACTGCCCGACATCGCCTATCATCGTGAAAAATTCCGTCGCGGTTTCGAGCTGGTTGTCGATGTGTTCGGGGCAGACCACATTGCCACCATTCCCGACGTTCTGGCGGGTGTCAAAGCGCTCGGATACGATCCCGAAAAAGTGAAGGTGATCATCCATCAGTTTGTCACATTGATGAGGGATGGTCAGCAGGTGAAAATGTCGAAACGCTCGGCGAACTTTGTCACCCTCGATGAGTTGATCGACGAAGTCGGCGCTGATGCGGTGCGCTTCTTCTTCCTCATGCGTGGAGTCTCGACGCACCTCGAATTTGACCTGAACCTCGCTCTTGAACAATCAGAAAAGAACCCTGTCTACTACGTTCAATATGCTCACGCACGCATCGCAAGCATCCTCCGGCATGCAGAGAGCCAGGGCCTTCTTTCACCCGACGCAATAATGAAACCGGACAGTGTTGATCTCAGCCTTCTCAATCAACCGGAGGAGATCGCGCTCGTCAAGATGCTTCTGGACTTTCCGGAGATCATCGACTCGGCATGTTTTGGATTCGAGCCGCAGAGAATCACAACGTATCTGCATGAAGTCGCGACTGCATTTCATAAATTCTATCACGAACATCGGGTCGTCACTCCGGACCGCAATCTCTCTGTTGCCCGACTGGCATTGTGTCAGGCGACGAAGACTGTCCTCGCAAATGGCTGCAAAATACTGGGAATTTCCGCCCCGGAACGAATGTGATGCACGCATTCCGACGTTGACACGAGCCCTATTTTTTGCTAGATTACTGTTGCACTGACAACCATACACTGAGGTTCCGCCGCTCTCCTTTTGCTACTGCATTCTAATCCAATCGTTCCATTTCGTTCCAAGACTCATTATTCTCATTGACCGTCGATGCGCGATTGCGTTCTTGTGTCTTTTTTGTTCGCGCATTCTTTTGTAAATTGAGCGGATTTCAAGGGGTGAATTGTGGCTTTTCGGACTGGACAAATCGGGGGTGTTCTCATACAGGACCTTCCCAAGCACTCGGATAGCAGGGGATGGCTGACTGAATTGTTTCGCTCGGATGAGTTGCCAAAGGAACTTCTGCCTGTGATGGGGTACGTTTCGTCCACTGAACCTGGAATCGCCCGAGGGCCCCACGAACACCGCGAACAGGCTGACAAGTTCTGTTTCGTCGGTCCGTCGACATTTCGAGTATACCTCTGGGACAATCGCAAGGACTCCCCGACGTTTGGGAACAAAATCGTTCTTGAAGCGGGAGCAGAGCAACCGAAGGCGATGATCATCCCCGCTGGAGTGGTTCATGCTTACCGTAACATCGGAAAGACGTCAGGATGGATTTTTAACCTGTCGAATCGACTCTATGCAGGAGAGGGACGGAGGGAAAAGGTCGATGAAATCCGACACGAGAACGATCCGAATACGATTTTCATACTAGATTAGGAACGAATGAACATCCTTGTCACAGGCGGTGCAGGGTTCATTGGCAGCAACTTCGTCCGGTACATGATGGAGCTGCATCCAGACTACCGGATTGTCAACCTTGACAAGCTCACATACGCCGGCAACCTGGAGAATCTAAAAGGGATCGAAGCAAATCCCCGCTATCAGTTTGTCCAGGGCGACATCTGTGACGCCGCTCTGGTGCGATCGTTGTTCAAACAGAATGAACCTGATGTCATGGTTCATTTTGCGGCTGAGTCGCACGTCGACAGGAGTATCGTAGGAGCTGCCGAATTTGTTCGCACGAACGTGTTGGGAACGAGCGTGTTGCTTGAGTTGGCGAAGGAGTTCAAGCTCTCAAAATTCGTTCATATCTCGACTGATGAAGTTTATGGCTCGCTTGGGCCAGAGGGGCGGTTTACCGAATCGTCTCCGCTTCATCCCAATAGCCCTTACGCAGCGAGCAAGGCGTCCTCGGATTTGCTTGCGTTGGCGTATCATCACACGTTCGGATTACCGATCGTCGTGACGCGTTGTTCGAACAACTACGGACCGTATCAGTTTCCAGAAAAGCTCATTCCGCTGATGATCGCCAATGCCGTGAACAACAAGCCGCTGCCAGTCTACGGCGATGGCGGCAATGTTCGGGATTGGATTCATGTTCTCGACCACTGCTCGGCGATCGATGCGGTACTAAGCAACGGGAAAATCGGTTCTGTCTACAACATCGGCGGAAAGTCGGAACGCAAGAACCTCGATGTCGTGAGGCTCATCCTGAAAATACTCGGCAAGCCTGAATCGCTGATTGCCTTCGTGAAGGATCGACC
>JAPLFP010000025.1 GCA_026390585.1 Ignavibacteriales bacterium
TCAATGGATGTCAACGGCAAAGGGATGTAAGGGTGGTTATTTACTTGTGCTGATCCGTCACATCGATCCGGGTGACAAGTAACAGGCGACGCAGGTGATCGGCAGGGGTTTATGAGGTTTATTTTATCTCACTTTCAAGAATCTTGAATCACACTACTGAAACTCCAGGGAGTGAGTGTGTTGGCGCACCAGGGGAGTGTCACTCTGGGCAGATCACCACCTCGGACCGCGGTGCCCCGGTGGAGCGGACGGTCAGTAGACAGCTGGGGGGGTATCAAGCAACGTCTGGCAGAGCTGACGCTCAGGCCAGTGGTCGGGATCTGGAGCTTCCCAAGTTCCTGATTTCTCGCACCTGGGCATAGTCACGAATCATCTGAATTTCTTGATGTGATTACGTGTAGAGCAATCTTAACATCTATATGTTGTCAGCTGACAAAGTCGCTGCCTGTGTTTCATGACAACGATTCGTTTTCTAGAATATGGAACGAACTTGGTGTGTCTCTGCACGTTCGCAGCGAGTGACAATTCGATTCCGTATGGAACTTTAAAAGTTCTTGTGGGTAGAACTAACTGTTATAAACAGCGCAACTTGAATACAATTGACCTGCCACGCAACCCTGAGGTTAAGCGATTCTGGTTTGTATGTCAACGAGCCAACTCCAATGTGATAGTGATGCCCGGCGACTACTACTCAAGGCGAAGCGCCGCTGTAGAATACACGAAAAGCCTCGGTGATATCCTCGAGTCGTGTCATCCCCTTCCACATTGTTTTCACGCCAGGGGCCCCATCGCATTTTCTTCCCAAGAACCCGCCAAGCTTCGCTACCATCAGGGTTGCTTGAGCCAACGTCGGAGGTTGGTCAGGCAGTTCCGTGGTTTTGTTGACAAAGCCATACAGCGCCCGCCATTCGTCTGCCTCAAAAACGACATCACATGGCATGTCGGGAATAACACGGCCAAGCATAGTGAGGTACATAATCCGCCAACCGACAATCATATCAAGCGCTAAAGCGTTCTGGAGACCTTCTATATGATGGTGTTGGCGCTCCTCGACCTTACAACCACTCTTGAGAACTTTGTGATAGACCTCGATGCCAAAGCGCGTCCGATAATATTGAACTTTCTCAAGGGCCTCTTCAAATGATGCCACGGGCATGGTCGTCAACAACATCCATTCCAGAGGTTCCTTGACGTCTTGGGGTGGATCTAACTCCTCAGCCAGAATCGCTGTAATACG
The DNA here is from genome assembly GCA_026390585.1 of Ignavibacteriales bacterium. GTDB lineage: Bacteria > Bacteroidota > Ignavibacteria > UBA10030 > UBA10030 > UBA9647. The sequence continues at coordinate 1,238 of JAPLFP010000025.1, forward strand.
GATGTTCTTTCTTTCACACTTGCATTGCTGGGGTGGCAACAACTCCAGATCGCAGTACCGAATACCCAACCTTGCCGTGCGAGTTGGCTGCGCTTTTGTCGCACTGCGTGCTGATCGCCGCGGAACTTGAATCGTCTCAGTTCCGGCCATAGGTATAGACCGAAGCGCTTCCCATAGATGTTGCTTTTTTTTCGCAAGTAACACGCTGCGGTCCGTCTTAGCGCGAATGAGTAGCTTTGCGTTGTCCCTGCGACTTTCCGCCAGCAAGAACAGCTCATACACATCGCCTTCTCGATCACCTACCGACACTACGGTCGTATCGGGGAGCAGACGTTGCGCCTCGCTCGCTGCCTCAAAGCTTTTCAGCCATTTGATGCTTTCCTTGCCTTCGATTGGCGTGCTATATTGCGCTTTTTTCTTGCCGAATTCAGCGTTGTCACGGGCCCAAGCTTGTACATCGATCAAGCCAAGCGGCAAACCTTCAGGGGTAAGCACGAGTGTGTCGTGTGCCAAGTATCCCTGCGCACCATCGACGGTTGTGCCGATATAACCAAGCCCTTCCGCGTCTGGCCGACTTGCATAGTTTAGAGTCACCGTGTCCTGCACGGCGAGCACTATCTTCTGTTCACGCATCCGCTCGACGGTACTACTGTAGTGAGGCGTAAGAATCTTTTCCATGCTGACCGCCTTGTTGTTGATCAGTTTGTACGCGGCCTTTACCTTGGCGACCACCCCATTGCATGCATCCAAGATGCTGGCCTGTGGCTTTCGGTAGAAATCCTTGACGAGCTGAATAAGACGTTCACCTCGACGCTTGTCGCCCAAGTCTACATCGACAAGTTCTTGTTCTACCCATTCGACCTCGCAATCCGTACTCGTTGACTGATTGGGCTGTTGCAGCGCCAACGAACGTCTGCGCAGCGGCTCTCGGCATAGCCTGCGCTGCCATTGCGAATTCAGAGGATAGAGATAAATGTCTTTGGCCGATTTCTCGCACTTGACCTCCACATCTTGCCGACCTCGCCCTGCCGTTTTTCCGACACGAATCCAGCCCGCTCCCCGATAACAAGTGCCTCGGAACTTCTCTCGGTCAACATAAGTTTCGAGTAAAAGCGGCTCATATCCATAACGTTCAAACCAGTCATTACGAATACGCTTGGCCACCAGAGAAAGCACTTTGGATGCAAGATTCTTAACGCGTACCCAAGGAAAAATTGTGAATCGTGCATTGCCCACTACTTCTTGTAGGTGCGCTCGACGCGCCCTCTCGCTCCAGCCTATATGTTTATCTCGATCTGCTACGTGCAACGCCGATGCGGCGAATCCGATAGCTCCGATCCACCTGGAGTCACAGCGGATGAGATAACGCATCTGCGCACCAACGAGTCGTTGATAGCCAAGATAATGGTATCGGCTGATGACCTCCTTATAGATCATCGCCTCTTTGGACTTGCTGTCATTGACCAGCATGAGCTCGATGGGTCCAATCTTGTCCACTCTTCCACAAATGGGTCTGGACTTCTCTTGGTCTTCATTGATGAGAGATGAGGTCGGTGTAGCGATGGCCGCTCTGCTCTGTCGATCCCAGGGCAGCTTGAGGAAACCACGCCTCTCGAGTGAACGCATTCCAGCGACACAACTGGAAACACAGTACTCTCCCGTAGGGTTTTTCCAACCCAGCCACTGGCAGACCCGGCGAGCGAGATTGGAGATGCCAAGGCTTTTCGATTCCTCGGCAATCGTTTCTATTTTTCGTAGGGTCTCCACGGGCAACTGCCCTGCGGGTCCCAGTGCCACCGTCGTCATGCACAGGATAATGGCACGACTACGAAGTTATGTCCAGGGCTTTCTTAAGTGTAGCAAGGGAAGGTCATGCACAGGATAATGGCACGACTACGAAGTTATGTCCAGGGCTTTCTTAAGTGTAGCA
>JAPLFP010000217.1 GCA_026390585.1 Ignavibacteriales bacterium
AGATGGTCCGTATCTATGATTTCGATGTCCAGGTGTATATGGATGTCAAGAACGTTTTCAACTTCAAACACCTTAATTACGCCGGATTTGTAGACAATTACGATTACCAGGATTATCTGGCATCACTCTGCTTCTCGTGGATGGACGGAGACAAGAAAGGGACCGACCGGATCGGCGAGTACCGTCCTAACGGCGTAGCATTTGACCCGCTCGAACCGAATCCGAGCAACGATCCGGCTATTTCAGCCCGGAATAACGTACGGAAGGACAAGAAATCGTATATCAACATGCCGAATGACGAATCGATGACGTTTCTGAGTCCGCGGAGTTTCATGTTCGGCATCAGACTCAGTTTCTGATTTCGCTACTTGACTTGATCATAGGGAGAACAACGATGTTTGTCACTCGTAAATACACAATCGCTTTTGCTATTGCAGTATGCTGGCTGTGCTCAACTTCCTTGCTGATGGCCCAGGTTGCGGAGACGCAGATGCGCTACGTGCGCGTGGGAACGTTGCAAAGCCGGTTCACGGCCTACGGTTCAGAACGAGCCTGGAACAACGTATACTATGAGGGGATGGTGTGGCCAGCCGACTATCTCAATCAGGACAATGCGGTCATCGAACGGACGTGGATTGGCACCGCTGATTTCACGGATTCCAAAGGCCAGCATTGGGAAGACTACTGTATCGCCCTGGTTCAGGCGAACGCCGGATCGGTGCTTTTTCCGATGGTGCACAAACAGACCGCAAAGATAGACCTTCCCACAGTCTATGTTGATGGAAGCGACATCACTGCTCCCTACAGAGGAGACTATGATGAGGTCGATCCGAACATTGTCCCGGACCGCATCGTAACCAATGTCGTCAACACGTCAATGGGCGTTACCATGACGCGGCGCGTTCTTGCGTTCACTCAGCAGTACCATGACAACTACTTCATCAAGGAGTACACGTTCAAGAATTCCGGATTCGTCAATGCTACAACGACGAAGGTGTTAAATGCTACGGTGAAGGGTTTCAGGTTTGGATTTGGCGTCCGTTACAGCGTCAGCTGGGAGGGGGCAATGAGGATTGCCGACGGACAGGACTGGGGCAAGCATACGTGGGTGACAAGACGCGGTGAGGATTTCGCGGCACACGTGAACGACAAGCTGACAGAAGCAAGCGGGATTCCGCAATGGCTCCGTGCGGGATTCTGTTGGGCGGGACAATCGGCTGTCAATACGTTCGACAACATCGGCGGGCCGGCTCGTACTACGAATGGCCGTCTTGCCGCACCGCAGTTCGCGGGGATTGTGACGCTCCACGTCGACAAGAGTGCTACCAACAAGGCCGATGACCCAGCCCAACCCAACACGCTCGGCTGGCATGCCGGTGACACCTATCCAAGTCTCGGCGACATGTCGATCGGGACTGCTCCGAACCACATCCTTTTGTACAACATGCTCAGCGGTCAGCCATACACGGGTCTAGGAAACAAATCCGAGCGTATGTGGGAAGTTTATCATGATACGAAGCCGGATCAGTGGATCGTCCACGGCGATGGCGGCGGAACGAATCTCTGGATCAACTACGGCCCCTTCGATCTGGCTCCGGGCGACAGCGTGGTGATTGTCGTCGCTGAAGGTGTTGCCGGATTGAATCGCGACGCGTGCTGGGAGATCGGTGCTCGATGGAAGAAGGCGTATGACAATTCCAGCGACAAAGGCCCATTTACGTTGCCGGGCGGCTCAACGACAACCGACAAGGACATTTACAAGGACACGTGGGTATACACGGGCAAAGATTCTATCATGATGACCTTCAGCAGGGCAAAGCGAAATTACGATCTCGGCTACCAGATCCCGCAACCGCCTCTGCCGCCGCCGTTGTTTAATGTTTCTTCAGGAGGTGACCGTATCAGCCTCTCGTGGGATCCCAGTCCGTCCAAGAGCAACCCTGGCTTCGGTGGCTACAAGGTCTTCCGGGCGACGGGAAAACCTGATACATCGTTCAAGGAAATCGCGAGCGTTGGACCGACCACTACATCGTTCGACGACGTCACGGCTCAACGAGGCTTTGCATACTACTACTATGTTTCGGCATTCAGTGACGGCAGCAACAATACATCAGGCGGACCAAACCCCGCAGGACCACTCCTGAGCAGCCGGTTTTACACGAAGACCAATCAACCGGCATATCTGCAACGGCAGGCTGGGCCTCCACCACAGATTGCTGTGGCATCCTTGGATTTGGCAGCGATAAAGAAGGACACGAATACGGTTGAATTCGGTTTTGTGGACAACCTTGGCGGAAAGAGCGCTGGCTTCGTAATCTCTGACTTCAGTATTGCACTCTTGATGAGATCCGGGGCTAGCAATCTTATCATCCCTCCCGCTGGAACACTCCCGCTTGATTTCCACAGCGCGACCGTCGGATCGCGGAAATCGTTGAAGCTGTTGATTGACACGGCGGGTGTTAAGTCCGCTTCCTACACTGTGAAGGCCCAGGATGTCAAGACTCTCAATATGATCGAAATGTACGTGAACGGCCAGAAGCAGAGTATCCCGGCCACTATCGTTACGCCCTTCAAGAGCGCGGCCGATGCCATTCGTATCGTGCCAAACCCGTACAACATCGCAGCTGCGGACATGCAATACCCGGGAGAACCTGACAAGATCATGTTCCTGAATATTCCAGGCCACTGTCTCATCAAAATTTACACTGAGAACGGTGATCTCATTAACACGATAAGTCACGAGAATGGAAGCGGCGATGAGAGGTGGAACTCAAATACCTCGTCCCGCCAGGTTGTTGTGAGCGGCGTGTATATCGTCCATTTCACCGTCACCGAAGACCTGATCGATCCTCTGACGAATGAACTGAAATTCAGGAAAGGCGATACGGCGTATCAGAAGCTGATCATCATTCGTTGATTGAAGTCCCAACGAAAGAAACGCTCCAACGCCCCCGTTATGGGGGCGTTGCTGTTTGGTGTCATTCCCGTGCTCTGCGTGGGTAGCGGTACCGCGCCTTCGCCATTCGTTTCAACGAATGGCTCATTGCACATCCAGACTCAATAGCACCACAGTCATTCCCGCGTAGGCGGGAATCCAGGACCGAGCCTCACACCTGCTCTCGGCCGATGCAGTCCCTGTTCTGGATCCTCCGCCTACGTCCCTGCGGACTTCGGCGGATAAGCCGCTTGAGACATGCCTGCACGCCGAAGTGCTGCGCACCTGCGTGCCGTAGCACTCCAGTGCGTAGGCACGTTTCGGCACGAAGGCGTGCGGGGATGACAAAAGAGGTCACTTCGCCCCAAGCGCCTTCGCAGTCTTCTCTACATCTGCCGGATCAACCCACAGAATCGCTCCATAGCTTCTCCCGGCTGCCACAGCCTCCGTTGCGACGATGTTGACGCCAGCCTTGGCGAGGGCATCAAGATCGGAATGGAGTGCTCCAGTCTTGTCGACTCCGCTCAGGTAAAACGCCGTCCCTTCCTCAACGAGAACCCCTGCATCCTTCCACGCCGTTCGGAGCTTGTCCGGGCTCTTGGCGACCACCAGAATCTCGCCGTGTGTTCCTTGACCTACCCCTTTGAGACTGAGAAGGCCGAGGTCCTTTGCCTTTAAATCCTTGGCGAAATTGTACAGTGCCCCGGGCTTGTCGTCAATTTTCGCCTTGAAGTAAGTAACACGTTTTGCTGTTCCCATGTGATCCTCCGATCATAGTGAAGATTGGGAGGCTGGTGAGTGGGTGAATGGTAAACTAGTTAATTAGTTAATTCGTGATTGGTTAATCCGACCACAAACTTGCTCACCATTGCTGCATGATTTCACTGAAACACTCCAGACCGCTGCCAGTGACAGCACCATATCCATGACCCATTCTCGACCACGCTCCGGCCAGGTAAAGATTCTTGATTGGCGTCTTGTGTCCGATGCGGCTGCCACCCGAATTGTTGAGGGTTTGATCCCATCCATAGATCGCGCCGCGATAGTTGCTCGTGTAGCGGACGTTGGTCAACGGTGTGGCGATATCCTTCACTTGTATTGCCTTCGACAGTCCCGGGAGCAATGCCTTCTCTGCTTTTTGGATGAGTATGTCCGCCATCCGTTCTTTTTCCTTTTTGTATTCTGCTTTATTCCCTTTGAAGTAGTCCTTTTCGAATTTCTCCCACGGACCATATCCTTGAAGCGTTATGATACTCAGTGTGTTCTTTCCTTCCGGCGAATAGCCTTTGTAGATGTTGTCATACAGCGTCACGCCCATTCCGACGTTCTCCACATCTCCCCTGAGCGCTCCCTCATAACCAAGCTCAGGATCGTAAGAGGGGTCGACAAAAATTTCTGAGTCGGGTATCTGTAGCTTCCCGACGAGATCTTCCTTCAATCCAAGGAACACCTGGAACGCAGAAAGGCTCACGCTGTACCCCTTCCACTTCGCCTCATACTCCGCAAGCGGCTTCTGGTCCTCGATCATGGAACGGAAGGTGTCAAACGCGTTCGCGTTCGACACGACAACCTTTGCTTTGTATTCCTTGCCGCCGGCTGTCCCGACTCCCACCGCGGCGTTGTCTTTGACCAGGATCTTCTCAACCTTCGTGTTGAGTAATACTTTGCCGCCGTGCCCCTCGATGTACTTCACAAAGGCGTCGCTGATGTTCTGCGATCTGCCCTTGGGATAGTAGCCGCCCTCCGACAAATATCCGACGAACGGAATCGCATAATAGAAGCACGAAAGCTTCGACGGAGGCAGGCCGTAGTATCCCCATTGCCCTGAGTATATCGCCTTGAGCTCAGGGTTTTTGATGCGGCCATCGACCATCGCTCCCCACGATTTGTTGTTGAACTTGAACAAGGCTGGAAAATCCAGCGGAAAGCGGCTCATATCGACTTTGCCCCTGGCGGCAGAGAGCTTGCGGATATCGGCCATCAATCCCATCATGTCATCAAAGAGTCCCTGAATGCCTTCTTTTTCTTCAGGAAAGAGCTGGCTCAGTTGCGCAATGAAGGCCTTCGGATCTCTCTGAGCAACTCTTATGTCGTGATGAGGATAGATGGCGCGGTAGAGGTTGGGATGGGGAAGGAATTCGACATCGGTGATCTCCGGAAAACCGCCAATGAGATTACGGATTCCGTTGCGTTCACCGACTCCTGTGGAGTGGAGCGAGACGTCGAACACGAATCCGCCGGGACGCGCAAACGCGGTGGCGTACCCGCCGGGCTTGTCGTGCTGCTCAATGACCAGAGGCTTGAATCCTTGCCTCGCAAATGCCATCGCGCAACTCAGTCCGCCGAGTCCGGAGCCGATGATGATGGCATCAAAATCATCTCCACCGCTGCATGAGGAGGATCCGACGGGGAATGCGCTCCAGTCTATTGAGCCGAGCGCAAATGAACCCAGCATCAATTTGTTGATAAACTCACGGCGCTGCATCTGGTGATGACTCACATTTTCACTCCTTTTCTGACACGGGCAAGTTGTCCGTTGAACTGGCAGGATTGAAGAGATGTGGGGATCGCGGCAAGGGCCGAGCTTTGAAAGCGACACCCATTCCACTCCCATCCAACTGTTCGAGAATACTAGGGCGCGAGATGGTCGTCCCAATCATGACGACCTTCTCTCTGTAGGAAGAACTCTGTGACATCGATAAAACTATCGTGCGTTGGCAGGAACTAGGAGCACTACAAAACTAGTGCAGTTCGCACTGAAAGGCAAATTGCGCGAGAAAAAGCCAATGAAATAGATGTTCTGCAGTAGTCTCTACCCTTTGGCCGCTATTTGTTTTCGATCACAATCAGATACCCCTTCCCGGCTGGAATCGTGAGATTCTCGAGCGAGGTGAGTGTCCGCAGCGCCTGATAGTCCTTGATGCTAGGAATCGAAATGCTGCAGTTTGAAGCGTCATACCCCAGTGTCTTCCAATCTAGTTTCAGAGAACAATTCTGATCTTTGTCTCCCCAACCGGCAACGGCGATGATGCTTCGATCTTTGCCAGCGTACAAAGTTGCCTTGACCATATCGTTGTCGCTCTTGAGCGGAGAAGCCTCATCCCAATATCCCACCATTCGCATCGACTTGATCCCGTACGTGTCCCAGAACTTCCAGAGCTCTGCCGGATTTCCTGACCAAGGCGGCCGGTTGGTGATGCCGTAGACCATTCCTCTCCACGGATTTCCCCCTTCGTTGAGCATCTGCCCCGTTGCTCCATAGGGAATTCCCGAGACCTCGACCAGCCAATGGTCAGGCATCCTATTGTAGTCACGCCCTTCTCCTATCCACACGAGATCAACGTACGGCAAGAGATCCATGTAGAGATTCAGGCAGTTTGTGAAGCCGGCCATGTCGTTGAAGTGGTTCCAGCTGTGGAAGTCGATTCTCCCTTTCGAACGGTAGTGGTCGATCAATGTCCTCGCCCGGCGCACAGTGACGCGGTCAAGTGCAGAGTCATCGACATAGATTCCATCGATGCCAATGCGTGCCAGCATCCAGTCCAATCCTCCAATATAGAAATTGTTGAGCCGCGTGTCGGGGGTGGTGATCACTGCGAGATCGAGTTCCCCTTTGAACGGCCCTTCAACGATCGGATTCAGCCAGGCAGGAATGTAGCGCTCCTTGAGGTTCTTCTTCAGCCATTCGTCGGGGCCCTTCGGATTGATGATCGTCTTCGTAGTGTTGCCCGGTCCTGGATAAATTGCTTCACCGTCCAGACTGAAGAGTGCCCAGAACTCGGGGAGGTTCTTCGTGAGCTCCCGGGTTGTGTAGTACAGCTTGAGTCGTTTGTTGTGTGCGTGCGCATCGTCTGCAAGGGTTCGAAGGGCCGCGACGTTTTCATCCAGATACGGGTAGTTGATGAAAGGATAGATATCCTCGGCGTGATGGATGTTGATGATGTTTGCTCCGATGCTGTCGGCCCTCAGAACTTTTCCTCGGGCGTTTGTACCTCCGCTCTGCCTCCCGAGAATGCGCTCACGAGCACGGTGTTGCCCACCTCCGAGACATTGACCCCTCCTTTGCCGCCATTGCCCCACGAGGGAGGCATGCGCAGCGGACCGTACGAATAATAGATGTTGATGAGCGGACGAATGTAGTTCTCGGCTTTCCATTTGATCCGCATTCCTCCATTCACATCGCCAATCCACAACATGTCCTGATTCTTTGTGGTATCCCACTGCCAGTGCCATTCCGAAGGTCGCAATCCTCCCTCGTGATTCAATCCCATCATGTACTTTGCCTTATCTTTGGTCAGCGGAAGTTCAAGGCGGATATCGTTGAGCTTCAGTGCTTTTTTCGAATTGAGTGCGAGATGATAATCGATGAAGCCATCGAATTCGAGGCGACCCGAGCACATGACATCGACATCTGGAGATGTGTTGGTCACAGTCCACTCCGTTGCCACCGGCGTCTCCTTCGTAAACCTCAGTGTGCCAGGCTTCATCTGCAACTGAGTTCCATCCTCCAGAACGATCACGAACCTCAACGGCTGACTCATAAGCTGTTGAGCAGTGCGAACAATGAACTGGTTTGAAGGCTCGAAGAACGTAGACATCCGGGATGGCAGACCATCCTTGCCGATCTCGACGGTGCGGCCAAGGATATCGATTGCCCGAGTGCGGCGTTTCGGAGATGTGAATCCTTTCGTTGGTTTATCTGCCGAGCCGACGGTCGTGTTCAACCAAGCCAGGCGAGACAGGCTCTTCCCTCTGTCAAAGCCGCTGTTCTTGACTTGCTTACCTTGGACGGTCAGTTCCACATCCACTTTGCTAGGGCCGGCATCTGCCGCCGCAATCGTGACGGTCGTGCGATAGGTACCTTTTGCATTCTTCGGCACTGTTATGCCGAACCAGAGCGGCTGTACGTGCGAAAGCGAAACATCGACGCGCTTCTGGAAAGGCTTCCCCAGGTAGTTGATTCCGCCAAGGTTGAGGCACGTCATGCCCGTTGTTTGGATGACTGATGCCCCTCTAAGATCCGTCCAAGCGGCCCTTACGCCGGTCAGTGCTTTTCGATGGGCGAACACCCCGATCTGGAATACGAAATACTCGCCGGGTTGCGCGGCCACCTTCAAATGGTTCAACTCATCTACAGATCTGGTCGTCCAGATCTCAGGAATTGCATCAAACAATCGGATCGCGTTTTCACGCTTCTCGGGGAATGTCAGAAACTCCCGATCTGCATACGGTTTCAGGAAGCGCTCGAGGGATTCACGGCTGGCCGGGACAGACATGGGGTTTTCGGCTTGATCCGAACCGAGGGCTGCGATCGGGCAGATGAGAACGACACAGGCGATCATGAAGATGCGTGGCTTCATCGTTTGTGCTCCGGAGCGATGGGAAGACAAGAACAGCGGGGGATTCGTGATGAGAGTACTGCAATTATTTCCGAGAGTCAATCTCCTGTGAAGAGAGGTCCCGATCAGAAGCGTATCGGGACGACGCGTGTCGAGGTCTAAGCTACCGCGATCTGACCTTTGTCCCCCTTGTCATGGGGGACGCGGTCTGTTCCTGAAGACCACAGGGGGTTGCTTCAACCCCTCAGTACCCGGACAGAAGAACACACTCCCCCCATTGAGTTTCTCATAATGCTGCAATATCTTGGACAAACAAGCTTCACATTTGGAAAACCCCGGTAGCCATTCAGTGACCCCCATGCGCAACATCCCATCGAAACTTTGGATGTTTACTCTCCTTCTCGCCTGCGTTTTTTGCGTGGCGGATTCCTCACTCGCCGCACGCAAAGAGTTCTTTGTTTCCCCCAAGGGAAACGACCGCAATCCGGGAACCAAGACGTCGCCTTTTCTAACGATCACCAAAGCCCGTGACGCCGTGCGTGCATTCCGGCAGCGAAATCCGGACTTCGCTGACAGCGTGGCCGTCATCCTCCGCGGCGGACGATTTTTTATCCAGGAACCATTACTGCTTGGACCCGAGGATGGAGGCACAAATTCGTCACCAACCGTCTATGTTTCCTTCCCCGGCGAGCGCCCCGTGATCAGCGGAGGTCTCGAGGTCAAAGAATGGAAAGAAGGCACGCTCGATGGAAAGCGGGTCTTGATGGCATCAATTCCACGCTATCCCAACCGTGGATACTTGCAGGTGGAATCTTTACCTGAAGTGACTGAAAAGACAGAGTGGAAGGAAGGACAAAAGAGCTTCGTCCCCCGTGCAGGCGACATACCCGCTTCAATGGATTTCAGCGGAGCAGACTTTGTAGTGATGAATCGCTGGGTCGAGTCGCACATGCCCCTCGAGCGCTACGACGCCGACAAGAACATCTTCTTCTTCTCCCGTCGGTCATTGTTCCGACTGGAGAAAGGGGATCTTTTCTACGCCATCAATGTCCGTAGTGCCCTGGACACGAGCGGAGAGTGGTACTACGACGCCAAGCGGAAAGTCCTCTCCTACATTCCCACGAAAAAGGAAATTGGAAAACCGTTCGACGCCGTCATCCCGCTCCAGATGCAGCTTTTGCTCGTGAAAGGAAGCACAAAGGAAGGGCGATATGTCGAGCACCTGTTCTTCCACGGTATTGAATTTAGCCATACAGAATGGCATTTCCCGCTGGGAGAAACGGATTCAGAGAACAAGGATGCCGGAGGATTCGTCCAGGCGGCGACGGGGGTCCCTGCTGCCATCGAGTGGGAAGGTGTTCGATCCAGCGCGCGCTCGAACGTTGCATCGTCTCTCACGTGGGCACCTATGCGATCGCTTTCGGCGAAGGTTGCCGGAATGATCGAATTGCAGAGTGTGAGTTGTACGATCTTGGTGCAGGCGGCCTGAAGATCGGGATGAAGACCATCGCTGGCGATTCACTCATCCGGACATCGGAGAATCTCGTGATCAACAACCACATTCACGATGGTGGGCGAATCTTCCACAGCGCTATTGGAATTTGGGTTGGTCAGAGCCCACGCAACAGGTTCGTTCACAATCACATACATAATTTCTACTATTCCGCGTTCTCTATTGGATGGACATGGGGATACGGGCCAGCCGATGCGGCCGGCAATGTCGTCGAGATGAATCATGTCCACAACATTGGAGTGATGAGCGACGGCGACGGTCCAATCCTGAGCGACCTTGGAGGGATCTATACGCTGGGCAACCATCAAGGCTCAGTGATTCGACAAAATGTCTTTCACGACATCTCAGCGAGAGTGTATGGCGGCTGGGGGATCTATTTGGATGAGGGGACCACAGGGATGCGTGTTGAGAATAACATTGTCTACCGAACGGCCCACGGCGGATTCCACCAGCATTATGGAAAAGAGAACATCGTACGAAATAACATCTTCGCGTTCGGAAAGGAACAGCAAATCCAACGATCGAGGCCGGAGAAGCACACGAGTTTTGCCTTCGAGAAGAATATCCTGATATGGAATGATGGAAAGTTGATCCAGGGAAACATGCGAGATGGTGATGCCGTATTTGACTGGAACCTCTACTGGCCCATCAAGGGCGAGTTCATTGCTGACTCGATGAAGCTTAAGCAGTGGCAACAGAGAGGTTTCGACAGACATTCAAGGATCGCTGACCCTCTTTTCGAAAACCCTGAGTCAGGCAACTTTCACCTCAAGAATGACTCACCCGCCCTTGCACTTGGATTCGAGCCGATTGATGTCGCCAAGGTTCTCAGTGAGAAACCGATGAGCGAATCCGACATCAGAACAACTTTGTCTGGCCAGCCGCGCCGTCTGCTCTACAACAAT
>JAPLFP010000021.1 GCA_026390585.1 Ignavibacteriales bacterium
GATTGTTCCGCTGTTCGAATCCCGCTCAGATGCGGAATCCAAGAGCGGGACTTCGCACAAAACGCTCGCAATGACTTCGTTGAATTCTCGATTCGAAGGATCTGGTTCCCCGCACGATGCCCGGAGTGCTCCTCCGGGCATCGCCATTTCAAATTCCCTCATCGATACCAACAAAAGCCTCAAGTCTGAAACAGATTTGAGGCACCTGTCAGAAGTAGCACAAGCATCACTGTTCACTTCCGGGTCGTCTACGGTGATGACCGTAGGTCAGCGCGTAAATCCCCGTATTCTGCAAATTACGGTTGAAATGCGATGGTTTCCGTTACGAAAGCCGGCTAAGTTAAGTCAGAGCTTGAACTGAGAACGTGTGCGAAAAATGAACAGGTCAGGAAAGTGAAACCAGCGAAAATCCTCATTGCAGACGATCACCAAGAGTTCAGAAAGATCGTCTCCGAGTATCTCAATTGTCTGCCCAATGTCATTGTGGTGGGAGAGGCAGTCGATGGGATCGATGCAATTGAGAAGACCGGGAAGTTGGATCCGGACATCGTGCTGATGGATATCTCAATGCCCCGATGCAACGGCCTGGACGCAACACGCATCATCAAAGCGCATTGGCCGTTGAAGAAGGTCGTCATCGCGACAATGCATGATAATCCCTTCTATCATGCGGAAGCGCAGCGTGCCCATGCCGATGGATATATTCTCAAGTCGTCGTTGAAATCTTCGTTGCAGGCAGTCATTGACCAGAGTGTTGTGTCTCTCATGAGTATGGCCGCGTCGGCGGTGGACACACATGAGCACACGGATGAGTGTCACGAGAATTGTTACGTCACAGAACAGGTTTTGCAGGAGAAGGCAGAATGAACAGACTAAAGGTTCTCTTGGTCGATGACCACGAACGGTTTCGACAAAGCGTCGTCAGTTTTCTGAACGAGCAAGGCTTCGTAGAGGTTGTCGGTGAGGCGGTCAACGGAGAAGATGCCATTGCACAAACGGAAAAACTGCATCCTGATCTTGTTTTGATGGATCTTGAGATCCGAGAGCGCGATGGATTTGAGGCGACTCGCGAAATCAAGCTCCGCGTTCCACGTACGAGGGTTGTCATTCTCTCGATGCACAATGGTGAGGTATACAGGAGAATGGCGTGGCGACACGCGGCAGACGGATTCATCGACAAGTCGTCTATGAAAAGCGCTCTTCTCGAGGTCCTCCTGTCCGAGCGTTCGAGACTTTCAGCAACGGCTCTCGCAGGATGATTCAGCGATGAGCACAATAGCAATAGAAGAACTCTGATCATTGCGGCTTTGAAACTACTCTCAACCATATTGCATCAAGGAGTGCCTGCCCTCGGCGGGAGCGCGAAAGCTTGTGGCGCAAGTGGTCGGTGCTACCGCTACAGCGTTCTTGCCTCAATGTTGCTTGTGGTTCTTCTCGCTGGCACCATTGACCTTTATGCTCAGACTCCGAGCCTCGCGAATTACACCATCACCCGCCAGACTGGAATCACCTACAATTCGATATCGTCAACCGGAAACTCAATTCCCGCCTGGCGCAATTCCTATCAATGGATATTCGACGACAATCGCAGCTATCCCATTTCTATCGGATTCGATTTCTGGTATGACGGTATCAGGTATACGACCCTCAGCGTTTCAACAAACGGATTTGTGGATTTCTCTTCCTCCGCTGCGGATGGGTCGATCGGTGCAAACCAGACAGGTCGGGACTATGATTCAGAGAACTTTACCGTTTCGAGCACCGTGCCATATCCAGGAAGCCGGGCTTCTTGGAATGTCCTCGCACCGTTGTACTACGACCTGACGACACAGAATGAGACTAATCCGCTTGGCACAAGTTTCAAATATCTTACATCGGGAGTCGCTCCGAATCGTATCTTCACCGTGGAGTTCGACAGTTTAAGCGCCTGGAACCAGGCCGGGCTTGGTACTGCGTTGAACTTCCAGGTCAAACTGTACGAGACTACGGGCAAGATCGAATTTGTGTATGGCAACATGATTCCCGGCAGTGCATCTTATGCCTACTCATGTGCGATCAACGGCCCCGATCTCTCTGGTGGACTCACGGCAGCCAACTTCCGGACCCAACAAACCGTTAATACGGCTACCTTCGGCACGACGCCAGTGAACAACCTGACACCGGCGCCGGCATCGCTCTCTCAGTTGAGATTTCTGCCTCCGACACCGCTTGACCCAACGTCATTGACATTTACCAGTGTCACAACGACATCGATGCAGCTTAATTGGACGGACAATGCGACGAACGAGGTTGGCTATGCGATTTACATGTCGAGCGACGGCTCCAACTACTCTTTCATAACACAGCTCTCTGCATTCCCGGCGACAGGGCCAGCCAGCTATGCTGCGACCGGTCTGACCCCGAACACCACCTATTACTGGAGAGTCTACGCGATTTCAGAGGGTGGCGTGAGCAATGTCCTGGCAGGGAGTAGGACCACTGCCGGAGCGCCGACCAACATATCAGTGAAATCCGGCCTTTGGAGTGATCCGACCACATGGCAAAATGGGGTCCCAACGTTGGTCACAGATGTAACAATCGCTGACGGGCATACGGTCACCATCGACTGCAATTTCACAGTCAATAGTCTGACACTTGGTACCGGCGCCAGCGGAATCCTCCGTTATGGTAATGACAATACTCCGCGCTACGATACGGTGGCGACCAACATCAGCATCAATTCCGGCGCAATCCTGGACGTGAACACCTCCTCCAACACCAACGGGCATTTGATGGTGCTTGGAGGAGATCTCACCAACAACGGAACATTGAACTTTGCTACCGACGCGGACAGCAAGGTTCGTCTCGAATTCAAAAAGAGTGGCACACAGGTCATCAATGGATCCGGCGTTCTGACAAAGGTGTATCGGATGACGCTCAACATGGGCTCTTCCAGCAACAACATCCTCGATGTCTTCACGCCAAGCTTCACGGCCGACACAGCCAATTTTGTTGTCATCAACAACGGCACGCTGAGATTCTCGACGAGTGCGACGATGACGCCCCTTGCCGGAAATGCTCAGATCCCGGCGACGGGTGGCCTGTGGCTGAACAACTCGTCTGCAAACATCACAGTTACAGACAGTCTGGCTGTCGCGGGACTCCTGCGGATCACGAACGGCACACTCTCCGTCGGCTCAACTGTGAACGGTCATCTGCGGTCGGCTGGCGGTACGTTTGTGTTCGAGGGTGGGAGCACAACCGTAGCTGGTTTGTTCGACGCGAAAAATATCACAACGATCACAAACTTCTCCATGACCGCGGGGACGCTGACGGTCAATACGGCAGGCTCGACCTATGCCTATGCCGCACCGTTCTCCATGCCTATTGCCGGATCAAGTTTCACGATGACTGGTGGTACGATCATCATCCAACGGATGAGCGGCAACAACCTGGGATATACCAACACCGGGGCATCATCTTCCTACGCCGTGAGCGGTGGCACGATTCAAATTGGCAACGGATCAACGCCCGGTACAGACATCTTGCGAATTCAAAGCACCGTCCCGATTTACAATCTGACAATTTCTGGACTTGCAGGAGCGACCGGATTGGCAGGCACCAACCTCACAGTGTTGAACAATGTAACGGT
>JAPLFP010000098.1 GCA_026390585.1 Ignavibacteriales bacterium
AATTGGATAGAGCATCAGCCGGAGTTTATCCCGCCGCAGGCGGGAGAGCTGATGGTTCCGTCACAGTTGAACCGACATCAAAAGTAAAAGAAGTCTGCGCCCATAGCTCAATTGGATAGAGCATCAGCCTACGGAGCTGAGGGTTGGGGGTTCAAATCCCTCTGGGCGCACAAGCCACGCACGACCCACCCGCTTATGATTTTGCGTTTTGTGTTCCGCTCTTTGAATCCCGCTCGTGGGCGGAATCCTGAGAGGCGGGACCGATTTCTGATTTATGATTTGAAGCTGTTCCAGCCATCGGAAGTCGACCATTCCAATGCCTCATCGTTAGAACCGTCCTGGATCCCCCTTTACTTGCCAGCTATTGCCAACTTCAATTTGACTCCCTCTATTTCGCAGTTTCATTTTTCCTCTTTGCGATGTAAGTTTCAGTGACCAGATAGTCGCTCGGAGGAAATATGAAATCCTTCAGATCTCCGTTTCTCCTTTTTCTATTGCTTCCAACCTTCCTGTTTTTCGCAACACCGTGTTCTTGCCTTGCACAACAATTCGATCCGAAATACTACGACATGGGCTCCCCAACGTTGAAAACGCTCTGGGTGGACCCTGTCAACGGGAACGACAACAACGACGGCAGCTCGCGTACCAAAGCATTCCTGTCGATTTCTGCTGCGTGGGCATCTCTGCCCGGAACGGCGACGACCACCGGCTACAGAATCAGTTTGGTTGCTGGTAATTACGTTTACCGCGACCAGGCAACCAACATGATTGTCGGCCGATACCTTGACGAACGCCACGGCACATTCAACTACCCCATCATTCTCGAGTCCGCCGATGGTCCCTTGAAAGCACGCCTCTCCAGCTCACTTGATTTCAGAGATGTCAGGTATGTCTATCTGATAGGATTGGATTTTGTCACCGATCCCTCGTCGGACGGCGGGGGCAATACGGTCCATTTCGCAGATGGCGATCACATACTCCTGAAGAACTGCCGCATCAACGGTTCTGATGGAGCCGTCAGAAAAGCGCAAGAGTCCCTGAAGGTCAATCAGGTTCGATACATCTACGTGGAAGATTGCGATATCTCCGGCGCATTCTGGTTCTCTCTCGACTATGTCGGTGTTGAGTACGGGCACATCCAGGGTTGTGCAATTCATGATGCAAGCGTCGATTGTCTGCTCCTCAAAGGCGGGACTGCACAGGTACGAGTTGAAGATAATCTGGTCTACAACGCAGAGCGATTTGGGATTTCGGCGGGACAAGGAGCGGGATTTGATTTCATGGTTGCACCCTGGCTGCACTATGAAGCGTATGATCTGAAATTCGTCAACAACATCGTACATCATACGGCGTACGCCGGCGTCGCGGTACTGGGTGGCTACAATATCCTCATTGCTTTCAATACGCTTTATAAGGTTGGGATCGATACGAGTGACGCCAGGAGTTTTCTTTCGTTCGGACTCGGACAGCGCGGATGCGACGGAGCGGAAAACGATACCTGCAATGTTCACCATCAGCGAGGCGGCTGGAGTCCGGGACCATGGAGTACTCCGCCACTTACGTATGGCAACGAGGTTGATTGCATCCCGAACAAGAACGTCTACTTCTACAACAATATCGTTTACAATCCCGGCAAGGATTCGACCCTCGGTGGTCACTTCGAAATCCGCGGACCGTATGATGCCTCTGACCAATCACCAACCTTCCTGCAAAGCAGCAATCTCCCGAACCCCGTTCTCTCTGACGAGAATCTTCAGATCAAGGGGAATCTGATTTGGAACGGGTTACCATCAAAATGGTTGGGTCTTGACGAGAACTCCGGAGGTCAGGATTCCAATCCAACATGCAACAGTGCTCAACTCTTGCGCGACAATATCATGAACTCGGCCGAACCGAAGTTCGTCGACACAACGCGACTTGATTTCCATCCTGCCAGGAATAGCCCGATCTTCACCGCGACAACAATGGTTGTGCCGAGTTTTTCTGGAACCGATCGGCCATCAAGACCGCTTATCCCGCTGGGAAATCTCGCAAACTCCGTTCCTCGAGACTATGATGGAAAGAATCGTTCGTCGACAAGTCCGCCCGGCGCATTTTCTTCCTCAGTTGCCACGTCGATCCAAGCCGTTCAAGAAGCCCTTATCGCACATCGCTTCGAGCTGGAACAGAATTTCCCCAACCCTTTTAACCCTGTGACGCTCATCAGCTATGAGTTGCCGGCCCGCAGCTTCGCCTCGCTGAAAGTGTTCGACGTGCTAGGGCGGGAAATTGCCACACTTGTGGAAGGAGAACTCGAAGCCGGAACCCATAGGGCGGTGTTTGACGCATCACGACTTTCCAGCGGTGTGTACTTTTACCGTCTGCAGAGTGGCAATTCATTGCAGACGCGAAAGCTCGTGCTGATGAAGTAGCTTGACGATCGTTCGGTGTCGGGACTTAGGTCCCGACACTAACAATTCTGTGCAATGAGCCGCCATCCGGACGGGCGCTGTTTTCAGGACGCGAAGGAAAAGGAACCCGCGTCACCCTGAGCGCAAGGAGCGTTTCTTGCGACTGGAGGCGAAGGGTGAACTGGGCTTGGAACAGTCTTCGCCTCCGTTCGCGTACAACGCTCACTGCGCTCAGACTGACGGACGTTGTTTCCGAGACGCGAAGAAAAAGAACCCCCGTCACCCTGAGCGCAAGGAGCGTTTCTTGCGACTGGAGGCGAAGGGTGAACTGGGCTTGGAACAGTCTT
>JAPLFP010000289.1 GCA_026390585.1 Ignavibacteriales bacterium
GGATTGTGATTTCAATTCGCGATCGGATTTTCAACACCTGAACAAATGTCACGGTAAAAATAACTTTTTAGACAGCCTCAATTAATTAGGTTACATCGCTTCTTCCAACGCCGTCCGTTGTGCACGGCGGATAGCTTTAACCTTCTTCATGCGCTTCTTGACAGACGGTTTTGTGAAAAACGTCCGCTTCTTGAACTCTTTCAAAATACCGGACCGTTCGTACTTCTTCTTAAATCGACGAATGGCTCGGTCGATCGGTTCATTCTCTCCAATGATAATTCCGACCAGAGTAATCACCTCCTTAGAGCAGCGGTGTCCGGCAGACTATGCCTGCGCCGGGATACTCTCAATAATTTCAGGTTCAGCCGATTGTGGCAAGTTTTCAATAAGTCTGCGCTCGCCAACTTTCTCGAATGAGACAGTGATAGACTGCGTACCGTCCGAAGTTTTCTGTTTGCCGGTCACTTTTCCCATGTCATCCCACTCGGAATGGTAGATCGCTTGCCCGACTTTGAACACCTGATCTCTCGCATAGGTCGTGCATGAATCGCGGTCAATCTTCGCCTGCTCGCCCTTCTTGGTTTGAGCAAAGGACGATCTGTCGACGAGGGCCGTATGCTTGCACCTTGTACAGCGATACCAGACTTTTTGTGCAGGTTCCTGGCTCCCTTCTGCCTGCATCTCTCCCACAAGCTCCATTTTCGTCGTCTTGCGGCAGTAAGCACATTCGTACATCATGTACTTTGTTTTAGCCATCGCACATTCCTTCAAATAAGTGTCAGGAAGAAAACTCGTCCCGAGGTGATGTCGCCGCCAGGTAAGCTCTGATGCAAGCGAGAGGGTTGCGGACAACTTGTAACACTATTGAAAATGTACGCAAAAGAACGCACCAAGTCAAGGAAGGAGTTCACCGAAGTATCGGGAATACGTGCCCGATTGGGCATATCCATTCAATTTGACATGATGTTCACCCTTTCGAATCCGAATGAACCAGCCAACGCCATCGAGGGCCGCGATCAGACCCTCTGGAAGAGCACAACTTAGGTCGGGTCATGTGGAGATTTGCGTGAGACGGGGAAGGAATATGCAACACAGCGAATGTGATCGGACGCAAGAAGATATGCGAACAGATTGCTATATTAACACCTCATATTCAGACAAGAAATGAACCCGGGAGGAACGACGACGTGCAAGATCCAGTACAGCAGAATACTCTTCTTGAAAACTCCGTTTCTCCCCAGTCGATCCCTTTGCCACTCTCGAAATACCTTCTGGACTATAGGCTTTGGCTCATATGCCTGGCGTTCATTGTCATCGGTGTCCTCAGTCTTAACGACACGATGCTCTACACGCCGGATTGCCCGAGATATCTGATTTGGGCTAAGTCGCTGTCGGCTTTCGAAGGGTACAAAGATATTAGTAGTCCCGATCCTTCACGATATGTCGTCCATGCTCCGTTGTATCCGTTAATCCTCGCTCCGCTTGCCTGGTTCTTCAGCAATATCCTTCTTCCAGCGAAGGTGCTGACGATTTTCTTTGGAGTTGCTCTCATTGTTCTTTTCTATGTGTGGACGGCGCAGAGGACGAGCAAATTTGCGGGACTCCTCGGGGCGTTTTTTCTTGCTCTCAATCCGCTCACGATACTTTTTTCAAACCACGTCTTGTCGGATATTCCCTTTACCGCGTTTGTTGTTCTTTTCTTCATGCTTGCCGAGAAGATGACTGATCGGCCGGACGAAGAAAAATGGGTTTGGTTTTTCGTCGTTGTTCTGACCATGGGGATTTTCCTCCGCGAAGTTGGTCTCACGTTGCTACTCGGTGCCATGGCATACCTGACCCTCACGCGCCAATTCAGACGGCTGCTGCTGGTCTTCACAATTCCGATGCTCTTCTACATGATCTGGCATTTCCGCAATGAAGTGTACTTCGCCGGCATCGAAAATCCGGCAATGCGAAACATGAAGATCTTTCTGGGTCACGCCTTCACGGGAGATGAACAGAGTCTCTATCAAGAGTTCATGACGAGATTGCGTATTAATCTCGCAGTGTATGCGACACTCGCAAGAGGCCTCATATTGTTTCCGCAGTTTCTGGTTCGGCTCTTCACGGTTGTCATTCCA
>JAPLFP010000057.1 GCA_026390585.1 Ignavibacteriales bacterium
TCATGATATAAGGTCCAAAAGTCATGGTTCGACCTAGCGCAGCCTTTTGGCTCTGTCTCCAATTGAAGGCACCGCGGCCAATCCATTCACCAGGATATGCAGCCCGGTTGCTAATGCGGCCGTTTTTGCTCCATGCCGGATATGTATCCAACACTTCCTGCATTGCTTTCACATACGTCAAAACTCCCGTACTCAGTCGAACAGCAAATGGTTGCTTGAAATGCATATTTGCATCCCAGACGATAGAATCTTCAGCGGCACTGACCGGAGCAAGTGACTCGCCTCTGTGCGCAAGGTGTGTGGTGTCGTGGTAGAGGATTACATACCCAACAGCTTGAGGAGATCCTAAACCGCCGCCATTGACGCCACTGCTCGCCCATTCGGAAAAATGGATGAGGTCTGGTTTCCCGTCCCGGTCGATGTTATAGGCCATCCATCGGCGACGGTCGAAACGAGCGCGTGCGTCGTGCTGCTCGTAATCCGTGTTTCTCCATTCATTGAACGTGCGTTCGTACCCGAACATTGATGGGCACAAGCCGTACACAAAACTGATCAGCACATCGGTCAATGTCGCATTAGAATGAACGATAGAAAAATCTGTTTGGTAGCGGTCACCGGTGTGTTCAAGTTCATATTCAAAAATGATGAAATCATCATAATCAGGATTACTCCAGGTCCTGCTTGTTCGTGTGACAGTGATACCGATGTTCGTCCCCCATTTGGCTACAATTTTTTCTTCCGCTTCATCTGGATTGAATGAAGTATTGATAGAACCATCCGGATTCAGTGGATAATTCTCGTATCGCTCGATCGAGAGCGGGAAACTAAACGTTCCACGAGGCGGCACATCTGAAGCACCACAGAGGGAATAGATCCTTGTGGTATCGCTGGCGTTTGCAGCAAGACCCATCCCGCCGCCGAAGGAATTATACTGTCCGTTGTATGGTTTGCCATCGACGACTGTGGCAGAATTACCCGGCCATTCGAATGACGGCTTGCCGGGTTCACTGCCCCCTGTTCCTTTATCATAGGCACGACCAATCTCGCCGGTGTTGTACACTGTCTCCCATAGCGTGCCACGCTTATGGATCCTGTAATCGCGGTTTTGAACCTGCTGCGCACTGATGATACCACTCAGCAGCACGGGCAGAAACAGAAGTATGATCGTGCGTTTGTTCATACGTTCTCCAGTTCCGTTAAAAATCCAGCGCCAATCCGATGTACATGGATCTTGGTGAATTGGCATAAATCAAGAAACCCTGATCAACGAGAAAGGGTGCATTTATCGTGTACCACTTCAACAGATCCGGATTGGTCTCGTAGTTCAGGATATTGTTGTTGAGCGCTCCGGTGCTGGCCTTTCCCGAGGTCGTCAGTGTCTGAAATACCGAGTTATGTATCATACGTGTATGGGCGTCCGCTGCGCATGAATGATGTCACCGCCACGGATACATGTTCCAGCGGATAGATGTCGCCAAGGTGCGGTCCCCACGAATCTTCCGTCGCCAATATGAAATTGAGGGTCAGGTTGTGCGTTCGATCGAAATCGAGCAAAACGTCCCTGGGGTTGGGCAGCTCCACCGCAAGCTGGCCTTCTCCCGGATTTTCGCGGTAGACAGGCGTCGCATTGAAACCGGTGCTGCTCTTGCCGGTGGCAACACTGTAGTTGTATTTCAAAGAACCTGTCAACATGCCTTTCCGTTTTGAGAGAGTGATGTGGAAACCGCGAATATCCGCATAGTCTCGATTCACAAACGTCATGTATTGCTGACCACCTGCATCATAATAGATCGCCTGTTCAAGGAGGTTATTCACATCATTATAGTAACCGCTCACATCCAACGTGAACCCTACCCCCAGGGCCTGCGTGACACCAACGTCATAGCTTTTTGTCTCTTCCGGTTTCAATCGCGGATTTCCAAGCGTCACGCCGTTGAAATTGCCGCTGCGTGGTAATTGCAGATACACCGTACGCTCAAAAGATGGCCGCTGGAAAAACGATCCATAATTCAAATGGAACACGGTGAACTCAGATACCGGAAAGGAGATGCCGATGCGCGGCTGCAACCGTCCAATGGTCGGCGTCCGCTGTTTTGCCGCGAGATTTGGATCATAATGAACCCCCGTTGAATCGACGTATCGAACTGGGGAGAACTTATCGACGTAATAGTTCACGTTTTGATTGTAGAGATCAAATCTGAAACCCACGTTCGCGATCAACCCCTGGAATTCCATCTTATCTTGCACGTACAGTCCTAGTTCGAATGGCTTCGCAAGAAATATTTCATTTTTTGAGGATGCCAGTGAACTAAGACTGGTGTTATCGTTCACATCTATATTGTAAAAATTTGCCTGCGCGCCGGCAAGCAGCATGTGTGCATTCGACGTCTGGCTCGTTATCGATGCGTCGATGGAAATGGTGCGGGTTCGCTCGTCACGGAAATCATTTTGCATCTCACCGACAACGGGAGCCAGGTTTGGCACGGTGTAGTCCGACCAGAGTGCATCCCTCTTATCATCGCTCGTATACCGGCTCGGACTGACGATACGTGCACCATCGACGTATTTTGTTTGCAGCATGTTGATTTTGAGATCAAGTAATGTGCTGTTGCTCCATACGTAGACCGAACGCAGGCCTATTTGCATGTTGTCTTCCTTCAATTGCTGTACCCCGATGACGCGATCAAGCAACCAATCCCAGAAACCTGAATAGCCGCTACTGTTCACCCCGTTGAGGTCGTACCCACGGCGGCCCGAATACGCGCCGCTCAGTCGGAATGTAAATGGCCCAAGGTCCTGCACGATGTTTCCCATCACCTGCCGGTTGATATTGGGACCCGGAGTTGGGATAATGGGCCACCGGTTCTCAACCCGTGTGGCAAGAAAAAGGCGAGCGCTCTTGGAAAGCGGACCGCCGGCGTTTGCTTCGACCGAGTAATCCCAGAGATTGCCGTAGTTTCTATCCAGATCTCGATTTGCCTGTTTCCATAATGCATAGGCAATTTGGGAGACCTGAATGGTATCTAAGTAGCGATTGATGCCGAACGAGATAGTGCTCCAGTACGGGTTCAGACCGTTCGTTGTAGGGTCATTTCCTCTCCATTTTTCATCTGTGTTGAGCATAGACAAATATGGATTGGCACTCTCATCAAACACGTTCGCCCCGAAATGTTTGTAGCCGGGAAGTCTCGCGCGTACATCGGCTCGCGCATGCCAGCGATTCGATCGGCCCTCCTTCATCGAAATGTTAACAACGCCAGACTGCGCATTGCCATACTGAGCGCTGAAACCACTTGTGATGACTTCTACCTCTTCTACTGCGCTCATTATGGGGGCGAAGGCAAGGGAACTATTCAAAGGATTCATGATTCCCATGCCGCTCAGGTTATACAATTCCTCGCCTTCCCGACCGCCGCGAAAGTGCCCGTCAACAACATCTGCTGAAAGAGCAAGAACATCGGAAATGCTGCGCATACCGGGCACGGCAATCATCTCATCTGTTCGAACGATATCACTTGTCGATGTCTTTTCTTTCTCCACATCGGGCCGTACTGCAAAAATTTCCACAGCCTTTTGTTCGATGGCAGTTTCTTCCAACGCAAAGTCCACTGTTGTTGTGCGTGCCATGTGCACGATGACGTTCTTTTTGATAATCTCTCGATATCCCACAATGGATGCTCGCAGTTCGTAAGTTCCAGGGGCGATGTTGAGAATGAAGAAATACCCGTCCAGGTCGCTTGCTGCTCCCATCGTAGTCCCCGCCACAACCAGATTAGCGGAAGGAATTGGTTCCTGAGTTTTTGCGTCGACAACGCGTCCGGATATTTTTCCGGCGTTCTGTGCAAAGACAGAAACCGACCATAGAAGGCACAGAAAAAACAAGTTCTTTGTCATGTGTCGTCCCTTTACTTTGGGATGATTCCTGTAACGAACAAGTTTATTATTCTTCAACAGAGCCTTGATCGGAATGAAGCTCCTGCACGAGAAGTATAGCCCTTCTCACTGTGGTCCCACCTCGTGACGATTTGAAATGGGCAAAGCTTTACCAATCAGTACTCGATGGGATCTCCATGGGCCATTGTTGGTTTTGATGCTCACCGAGTCGCTGTCGCTCCTCAGGACAGTCATCGTGGTGGCCCTGCCGGAGGTTTGCATGATCTCAAACGAACTTCGCCGCGGAAAACGGATCTCAAGCACACTGTCAGAAAAGGCCTGCGCTGCGTGCATCCAATACGTGCGAAGATGATTGTGCGTTGATCGGAGAAACGATCGCGCGTCAGTTGCGATGTGGCCATCGCCGATCAACGAACCGTCGGATTCGGTGAACGTCCAGTGAGACTCGCCAATGCCGATCGATGTGGTGGTCGTGGCACCTCTTGCCGAATGCTCGATGAGAGGATTCACCTCGCGTGAAGCCGGGGCAGGGAGCAGCAGGGTCAAGAACCGGAAATTCCCGTCGTGCTTTTTCTCGAACACAACGCCCGAGGTCGAGGCTACTGACCGGTTTTCTATCTTGAAATCGTCTCCTTCCAATTGAACGATCTTGAGCCGTGCCCCGTCGAGCTTCTGTACCGCACTGTGCGCCTTCTTGTCGATTTGATAGTCTCCCTGCCATATCTGCTTGTACGTGTGAGAGCTCGTGGAGCTGAAATCGTCTATGACGAGCCAACAAGAGGGTTTCAGAAAAAGCACAGATCGGCTATAGCGCACACCGGCGTCTTCAAACCCATTGTGCTTCGCTGAGAAGAAGTCGGCGCTGCTGCCGGTTAACCACTCCTGTTCAAACGGCAACGGCAGCTTCTGCCATCGGCCAAAGCCCGTTCGGGCATTGTTCTGAATCCAGCCGCGTCCCTGTAACAGGGTGTCCACGAGCGCCACGTTCTTCACGAGCGAGTTCTTCAGTATCAAATAGTCAGGATGGCTGTACCGCACCGGATAGCTGGGGAGGATCTGGGCTCCAAAGCCGTATGCGATAAGTCCGAGAATCCCTCCATGTGTATGATCGGGCTTGTCCTGGGCAAGACCTCCATCGATGATCAGATAGAGATCGTCCTTCTCCCATCCCGTCCGCATCACATAATAGTGGGTCTGCGGAAGGCCCACCGACAGCACCGAGGGCTGCTTTGGCGACAAGGCCTCGTATGCTTGGATTTGATCGGTCGAGAGGAACCAGGAGAGCGAAGAGGGAAATTTCTCCTGACCGAAGTACTTGTACGTCGGATCTTCAAAGAGGGCCGCGCCGAGGCTGAGGTATTCCTCTTCAGTCGGTTCGGGCAATTCAGCCATGTCGTTGGACGACGGGTCGTACCGTGCCTGACCGTCCTGGAGCACGGGAACCCTCTTATTGGGCATAGCAACTGCCACCAGTGCATCAAACATGGCCTTGAACCGTTCTCTGAAGATGGGAGGGAGGTCGACCCCGTTGAGCAGTGATAGCCTGTAAATGCGGAAGTAGTTGAAGATGTCGAGCTTGAAGTAATGTGAAGCGCGCTCGCACTGGAACCCATCCGGGGGGATTTCTTTCTCAAGATGCTCAAGAATTGTTTTGAGCGCCTTCCGGTTCCATTCGCGCATGACAGGAAACTCCGGATACATGAGCGACACTTCGTAGACCCCCGTGAGCCCGACGAGCTGGTGATTTCCCCAATTGAATTTCTCGCAAACGTCGATCAGACGCGCACCGTGGAGAAGGAAGACCTTGATGAGGAGGATCTGATCTTTCCATGAATAATCCGGAGAGGCGAGAAGCAGGTGATGCATAGCCAACCAGTTCCGCGCGCGGTGCCCGCCGTAGAAGCGTTCGAAGACATCATTGGCTCCCGATTCAGTCTGGCCCGCCTCGTAGTCGCGGACAAAATCCCGCACCTGGTTTGTGAGATAATCGAGGTCGGAGAGTTTCCGACCCTCAAGGTAGTATGCAAGGGCGATGTTTTCGGCTTGCCATTGCCGAGCAAGATAGCGGACCGTGTTGGGGGTGTGGGCTCGACCGAGCCGGTCTTTCCCCGGCACCTTCCAATCGATATCGGAATCGTATGTCTGCATGAATGCGTGCGCGTCCGCAACCGTTTTCCTGGCTGCTTCGGGGCAGCTGACCATGAATTGTTCGAGCCGCTTTTGGAATTCCACGGTGGAGAAGAAATATCGAGGAGATGTGCGAGTACGGAAGTACGCAGCCAATTCTTGCAGTGCGTGAGCGGTGTCCCCTTCGGAGAGCCGCATTCGCGCACCTGCAAACTCTTTGCGCTCAAGGTCGAGGACGCGTAGGAATTCCGCGTCCGAAAGCAGCCGACTGCGCGGGACCTTGTCGCGGGCGCTTTCACCGCTGTGAAGAAGTGAAGAGGCTTCTGCGGCCGGTGTGGCGGCAAGAAGAAATGTCAATATGGCTCGGTGCAGGACCAACGGTATTTTCACGGTGTCGGAGAGTGAGTCGACGGTGCGTGGAGGCAGAAAACCCGCACGGTCGGGCGAAACAATCGAACTACTTTGTCCCGTACGTTGTGCGAATATGTTCCTCAGCAATCCTCAGATGTTGTTCCATCGCCTCTCGTGCTGCCCGGGGATCGCGTTGGAGAATGGCATTCAAGATGTTTGTGTGCCACTCGACGGCAGATGCTTTTGCATCCTTCACAGCTCCATAGACTTGTGATTTGATCTTCGGCATAAGCCGATGGATCGGATCGATGATCAGAGGGACGATTGGATTCTCGGACGCTCGCGCAATGTCCAGATGGAACATCATGTCCAGACGTGATAGCTCGGCGTGTTCGTCGCTGCAGTTTATCAAATCCTCGATGTCGCGCTTCAGTTTGAGAGCGTCCTCATCAGTATGATTGAGTGCCGCTGCTGCCGCAATTGCCGGCTCAATCATCTGACGAGCATGGATCACATCGAAGACGTGTGTATTCTCGTGGAGGAGATGCAGGTAGACGTGGAGCGGGTCGGTAACAGTCTCGGCAGAAGGGTTGTTTACGAAGACCCCTTTTCCCTTCAAGATCTTCACGAGACCCCGACCGCTCAACATCCTGAGCGCCTCACGGATAGCGGTGCGACTGACCCCGAACTGATTGCACATCTCCTGCTCCGAGGGGAGTTTCGATCCCGGTGAAAGCTGCTTGGAGAGTATCACCTCTTCAATTTTCGCTTCCACTGATTTGCTGAGGAGCATCCTATCTCGGATTGGAGTGAAGATTGGAGTAAAGACTGGAGGATCTCCTTATATGATGTATGATATCATACCGAGAATAGCGAAATTCAGAGGAATTGTCAAGAGAAAAATTGATCAACTCATGACGACGTTGGCAAGGTGGTCGGCGGAAGACTGTTTGTCTGTTTCCTGGCTCTTGTCTAGCAGAAGGAAGACCATGATTCCTCGCTTGTGCGCTCTCAGCTACGCCTCAGCAATCGATGGTGAGGTGAAGGAACAAGCCTGAAAAAGCACAGATCATTCTGCGTTGTCGAGTGACTGCCAAGTGAAGAATGCTGCGCCGCAGCGGGGAGAGAAGTGATCTTCTTAGGTGGGGGGATGCGTTGACGTTTCATGTGCAAAGTCATTGCTTTGCACAAGGAAAATTCCTTCGAGGGTGCACACGATGAAAGAGAAACGAAGATATCGCACCAGTTTCTACCATTTTATGTTCAGTCAAGCTCCAGGGAGATCACGATGTACGCATTTTCAGGGTGCTCAAGGATCCCTTTAGGGCTACGTTTATTTCCGATGTATGATTTGCGATTTCCGATTTGAAGATAAGATCGGGGATTGACAATCACCATTCGATTTCCCTCCTCCTGCAAATCCATTTCCGCGGCACTGGCATGGCAAATCCCTTCGGACGAAGTTCCGCTCTCTGGAATCCCGCTGAACGGAGTGAAGCGGGATTCAAAATGGTCTGCGAATGTTTCGTGTGAGCAGCTCTCATTTTCAGCATCCCGACGTTTTGTGTCGGGATCTGCATCAGCACACCGTCAAAACGAAAGAGGCAATTCCAAGTTTCCGGGATTGCCTCTTTATCTTTCTGTGCATTTCGCAGCAAGCCTCGAACCCTCATCGACCTCCATTTCAACTCAACAATCAAAGGGTACAACTGCCGAGGGCAAGGCATAGAAGGAGTTACGTCGGTGCGCCCTCTAAGATCACGTTCCACCATGGACATGATCTCCGCCGAGCAGTTGTACTGACGATCGTTCTTTCTACTCCTCAGAGAGAATTGTGTAGTCCGAATAGTGGATAGGCTCCCGGATTCTGACCACAAGCGTCGACGAAGCAGGCAACGCGACACACGAAGTACGAAAGGATTCAGATGTGTGCCCGAGGCCATTCGGGCGTCCTTGTTCGCAGCTGATGACAAGACCGCGATTTCCCTTGAACACACTCGGGAGCGGGAAAAATTCGCTTCTGTTTGGCTCGAGCATACCAAGCAACACTCGGACTTCCGGAGAAGAGTCAAACGCCGCATACGCGCGAATCCGTGAGAGGGTCTGGTTCTCTATGCGGATAAGTTGTTTCGTTTGGTTTTGGTAAGGTATCGAAGCGCAAGCAGAACAAAGGAACACCGCCACCAGGAATAGGGACCTGGCGCCCGAAGACGTCCCAGTCTGTCTTGACAGAGGAACTGAATTCAGTTTTGCATTCTCCATGGTATCCCTCCCTTCAGAGGATGGTTGACTTATCGACATCGATCACCGGATAGAAACAAACAGGTAGTCGCATCGCGTGAATTCCATGCAGAACTTAGTCCGGCAGAAGGGAATTTGCACTACAGAGATTGGTGGATTTACGGAGAGTCAAAAAGGAACATCAGCGGAAAAGCCGTATGAGCCGTTTCCGCAGGCCGACGCTCACAGCTTCCGCGCGGCTGTTGACCTGCAGCTTTTCGTAAATGTTGCGGATGTGGTAGCCGACGCCGTCGACAGAAAGGAACATCGCCTTTGCCATGGCGGCGTAGGATTTGCCATCGGCGAGATACTCGAGGACCTCGCGCTCACGGTCGGAGAGGATCGATTCGGGGTTCTTTCTTGCAGGCTGGGATTGGAGGGATTCGATGACTTTGCGAGCGATTGCCGGGGACATCGGTGACCCACCGTTGTGAGCGGTGCGGATTGCGGCCAGCAGTTCGCTGGTTGATACCTTCTTCGTCAAATAGCCGATTGCGCCGCTCTGCAGCGACTGGAAGACGTTCTTATCATCCTCAAATACAGTCGCCATGATGATCGTCGATTGCGCAGACCGGCGCTTGATCTCCTTCACGCCTTCGATGCCCGACATTCCGGGAAGCTCGATGTCCATGATAATGACATCAGCCTGGGCGATTTCGCGCGACTGGAGCGCTGCTTCGCAATTCGCGAAGGCCGCGCTGACCCTCATGTCACGCTCAAAGTCGATGATCGTCTGCCAGCTCTCCCGCATATAGCGGTTATCTTCGACGATAACCACATTGAGGCGGTCGGGCTCGGTTTCTGGAAACTCCTTGATCGCCACGAACCATGCTACCGACTGTTGATGAAGAAAGCACTACAAGAGTATGTAGTTCTTGCGCTCAAAGTGAAAGCTCTATCCTCCAGCGCGTCCCGCCACCCGGCGTTGTATCCAGAACGAGAGAAGCGCCAATAGACTTAGCCCGTTTGCGAATATTGTTGAGGCCGTTCCCACCGCAGGATGCCGCGGGGTCGAATCCCTTCCCATTGTCCGAAACGGTCATCACGAGGCTGTTCTTCACCCGCGTGATCGAGACGATCGCTCGTGAAGCGCAGGAATGTCGCACGAGATTGACGATGATCTCCTTGAAAATAAGCCAGAGGTTCTGACGCACCTCCTGTTGCAGAGGGGAAGGGAATGATTTGGCAATCCCCAATTCGTGGAGAATTCCCTTGCTCTCCAACAGGTCGGAGGCATACCGCTCACACCGCGTCAAAAAGTCGACCCAATCGTCGTGCTGCGGGTCCACCGACCAGATGATATCAGAGATTTTCTCCTTTGCCTCGCGTGCGCTCTCGGAGATCTGACCGATGTAGGGCTGCGGCTGTCCTCCCCCGCTTCGCCGCGCTGCTTCTGAATAGAACGTGATGCTGCTGAGAGTCGCGCTGAGGTCGTCGTGCAGGTCGCGGGCAATCTTCGTCCGCAGTCTTTCTTCTGCGACCGCACGGCGCAATATGAGTTGCATGATCAGGATGATCACGCCGACCGCTATCAACATCGTCAGGGTCCGGAACCACCAGGTCATCCACCAGGGCGGGAGGATCTCGAAATTATACGACGCCTCGTTGGCGCTCCACACACTATCGTTGTTCGCTGCCTTCACACGAAGACGATAGGAACCGGGAGAGAGGTTCGCGAAACGAACAGAGTGTTGAGTGCCGATGTTCAGCCAACTGCGATCTTCCGGCTCGAGCCAGACCGCGAACCTGTTTTGACTCGGCGCGGTGTATTCCAGGGCTGCGAAGGTAAACTCGAGACCATTCTGGTCCGCAGCGAGGCGAAGGGGTTGTTTCGGAAGCGTGAAGGTGTGTATGGGTGATGTGCCGCGCGGCATCGGTTGGCCCAGCAGTTCCACGCCAGTGATCGCAACAACTGGCTTGTTAGGGTTCTCATGCATCTCTTCCGGCCGGAAGAGCACAATGCCATCTCTGATGCCAAAGACGAACTCGCCAGTCCGCGTGATGCACCTGGCACGATTCCCCCAATTAAAGAACGTTCCGAGCATAGTAATCGGGTAGCCATCTTTCGGGCCATACTGTCTCATTTCACCGGCGTCGTGGATGTACTTGAGGAGCGTTTGGTCTGTCTGCAGCCACAACGAGCCTGTCCGATCCTCCAAAATCCCCACGATCGTCCGGCCCTGCAATCGCCATGGCTCATGAATCACGTGCTGGAATATTCCTTTGGTGCGATCGAACAAATCGAGCCCCAGATCATTCCCCACCCAGAACCTTCCTTTGCTATCCTCGTACACACACCAGGTGTTGTCCTGGAAATGCACGAATGGATTGTGCACGTATTTCTGAAACCGTCGTGTACTTTCATCGAACTTCAGGATCCCTGCGTTTGTAGTGATCCAGAGAGTTCCTTTCCTGTCGCGGTAGATCATACGTGGAGCATCGTTCCCCGCAAACATCAGTCTCCCCCAGTTCAATTCCTTGGAAGTCTCGTAGGCGTACGTTTGCGACTGACTGGTCCGGAGATCGTAGCGGACAAGCCTGAATTTGGTACATCCGAGCCACATCGTTGAGTCTCCTTCCTTCAGAATCGCCGTGACCACGCCTCCGATCTTGGTAAGCGGCAGGACGGGTTCCGTGTGACCGCTTGTTGTGTCAGCGATATTCAACTGCCTTAGACCGACCCCCTCACGCATTCCTATCCAGAGCTGATCGTGGTGAACTAGCCCAAGGGAATAAATGTTGCGGCTTTCCGTCTTGACGGCCGTGACTGTGCCGCGGTTCCTGTCCCATTTCCTTAGACCACCTCCATATGTAGCAAGCCACAGGTTCCCATTAATGTCTTCCACAATGTCACGCACCTCTCCCGGAAGAAGCGCACCCTTGTCGTCGGTTTCTATCGATACGTAAGAGAATTGTCTTCGCCAACGAGGCGCCCAACTGACTCCCCTCGAAGTGCCAACCCAGACATTCCCACTCTTGTCTATTACAATAGTATTGATGTCGTCATCCGCAATGCTGAAGGGATCAGAGCCTCGATGCCTGTATGTCATCCACGATTTTGCCGCGGGATCGTAAATCTTCAGTCCCATTCCTGAAGTTCCGACATAGACGATTCCTGATCCGTCCACAGCTATTGAAGTTATCGGGACACGAAAACCCTCTTCGAAGATTGAATCCACGCGCATCGTCTTCGGATCGATTTTGCAGAGGTTTCCGTTCGAAGAGCCAGCGATCCAAATTGACCCATCTGGCGCGACACTCACGGCTGAAAGCCAATTTGGCCTCTTGCAGACAAAACGTGCGCGACGCGTATCCTTCTCGAATCGAACAATCGACCCGCGGGTAGCAAGCCAGAGATTGCCCATTCCGTCGTCGGCCATGGCCATGACGCCCGAATCTGCCAATGCCTTATGGCCAAACCTGGTGAATATGCCTGTGGTTGGATCCAGATGATCCAACCCATTGTCCGTTCCGATCCACATGGTGCCGTCGTGATCACTGAGGATGGCACGCACACCCCAGCCACTCAGCGTTTTTTCATCGGAACGGACGGACCCGTAATGAATAATCATATCTCTCGAAGTGCTGATACACGCTAAGCCTGTGTAACTAGTACCAAGCCATACATCTCCACTAGGATCCGTGTGCAGAGTGTGCACTGTCGCCGTGCGGATGGACTTGATTTCTTTTCCATCAAATCTGTTGAGTCCAGCAACAGCACCGAACCACATGAAACCGCTGCTGTCTTGACAGATTTCGTTTACACAGGGATGAGAAAGACCCTGCGCGGCGGTTACATGCTGGAATTGGAGCCTGGGGAGTTGGGCGAAGAGAGGGAAGCAGAACAAAAGAAAAAGCAGAAATAGTGCAAACAAATGAAGGCGTCGGCTGTCCGAAGAGGTGAGGGCTGCCAGGTGACGAGAATGGTTCTCGCGACGCTTCAACAATCCCACGTGAATCACAATGGCCTCCTCTCGGGAGGTAAGGCGGAATTACAGTGATAACAGCAACGGTGCGTCGGAAGGGAAAAACAACACCATGATATTAGTTCAGTTCAGCATAAGATGCAAATGGGCGTCTGAGGGGGCTAATCGTGGGCGCGTTTGCGCCCAAATCATGGATTCATCATCAACGCCGACCGGCCGGGTTCGCTGGACCAACAGTAGCTCATTATGATGAGAGGTATACCGACGAACGTCCGGTCTGGAGCGGATTGTCGTCGATATGGACACCTTACGCGGAGTGCGTGCGGAAACCACAATAGATCACCCGAGTAATGACACCGAGCACTTGTCAACTCTTAGTACGAACTTATGAGGCGGCGAAAAAGCAAGAAGAGCATTGAAAATCACCGGAGTTTTTTCGATATCATGCTCGGTCAAGCTCTAGAACGATCACGATGCACGCATTTTCAGGGTGCTCGAGGAGCGCTTTAGGGCTACAAGCTGCACCCTGAAACTCGGTTGCGTTTTTCGGGTGAGAACGCTGGTGAGCGGCGAAAGCGACTCCAGAGACGCCCTGACCGAGGAAGTATGCATCGATGTTGTCCGTGACGTTGGCTATGATGGGTAAACGCCTCAGGTAACAACGGACCTTCTTTTCCTCCCTATCGACCAGTATCCGTTCCACCATCCTGCGTAACATTTCTTTTCGTTCCGGAATTGAAAGCTGATCAAAGCTTCGTTCGAAGTCACTGAAGAATTGTGTTGTCGCCCTGGTGATGCGGTCAGGATCCAATGTGGGTGGTTTGGTTCTTTCCAGGCGCCTCCTCTCCTCTTCCAGCTTCTCCTGGATATCCTCCAGCTCTTTTATACGGGCCGATATGCTCCGCAGCTCAGATCCCGCCTCAACTATTGAGACGAGGTTCGAGAGCTTCACAGCATTCTCACTGAGTATCTCATTGATGCTTTCGAGCCTATTCTCCACAGCGGTCGGTCAGTGTTGATTGAGCTCTTCCACATATTCAAGCGTGCGATCCGCGAGATCAGTTCCGCAAAATATGTCTCTGATTCCGCTGAGAACAAAGTCCTCTAACATTTGCTGCTTGATCGAGAACGACTTGCATACGCTCTTGCCTTTGTTCACATAGCCGCCATCAATGTAGTACCTGTTTCCGGTGGACGTGTGGAAGTAGCCCTGGAAATTGTATCCGCAATGGACGCACTTCACGAGACCTGTGAGTAGGTAGGTGCCACGGTAGTAGAACTGATTTGGCTTGGTGGGGCGAGGATCTTTCTGGACGTTTGCCTTATGGAATAGCTCATCCGGGACAATCGCAGGATGTGCGTTCGGAATGATTATCCACTCGGACTGGTCGTTGGTCCATTTACCAAGGAGTTCAATTCCCTTTTCCTTCGCCATGATCTTGCTGAAAGATAGACGATTGTAGACCCGGTGTCCTATGTAGGCGGGATTCCGGATGACCCCGTACACGGAGACTCCAGTCCACTTGTTGTCTTTGTTTCGCCATCGGCCGGGCTTCGGACAAGGGATAGCCTCCGCATTAAGGAAGTCTGCGATGCCGACGTAACCGGTACCTTCAGCCCTCATCTCGAATATCCTTCGAACAGTGGAAACCTCCGCTTCATCGGACAGCTCCCAGACAACCTTCTCCTGCTTTGGGACAGAGCGCATCCCATCTCTCATGGCACGTCTCTCTCCGGTTTTCAGATCGATCGCCACACGTTTATAGCCATATGGAGCATGCCCACCACGCGAGTAGATTCCCTGCTGAGAGGACATCATTCCACGTCTGATGGCTCTCGAGAGTTTCTTGGAGTATTCTGAAGCTTCCGCAGACTCGACGACCTCCACGACATAGCTCCCAATGTCGTCGCCATTCTTCGACCCGGAATGGACCATCCGAACCTTCACCTTGTGCCTTTCGAAATGCACCTTCCAGTAAGCATTCTCCCGGGGATTGAGGGCTCTGCCCCATCGGCTCTCATCGTAGACGATCACGTATTCGAAATCAGGACCAACCTCCAGGTGAGAGTCTGAATCAAGGAAGCGATGACAGTCCAGAGACGTTCTTCGCCATCAGCGCCACCGTGTCGACGGAGCCAATCTCCGATGGCGTCGCTGCTGGGATAGTGACGAACCTCAGCCATCTCTTTATAAGCCTCATCGTTCTCGAAGAGGCGGATGTCTTCCAGGCACGTGGCACCATCGATGATCATCTCACTCAGGGGAAGAACATAGTCACTGGCACCGAGGCCGCGGTTGGAACCCGGCTCACGAAAGGCACGATTGATGGCTGAGGCAAGATTGATCTTATCCCCGAACCGGTTGATCAGAATCAATCCTGTACGACGCGTGAGTCGTTCGTCGGTGCGTTCAAGCTTCAATCGCATAGATGGTCTCCAAAGCAACTACGTTCACCCAATGGGTGAAAAAACACGGCTGTCGTGAACTGTATCGTCTCCTTCAGCAGCAACGAACAAGGCCGTCGCTGTTCTCTTTGACGCGTAGATCGCTGGCAACGTTCCCAAAATACAAAAAAACACCGCTCCTATCTCGGGTTTAAGGTACGCTGTGGCGATTGCGTTTCACCCCAAAGTCGCTTACCTTCAACGCATATTCTCCGCCCGGTTTCATCACCAAAGACCTCTGCACAAAAATGGATTCCACTTCTTCGATTACTCAGAGACTCGATGCATTGTACGAGTTCGACCGCGAACCGGTCCGCGAAAACAGTCTCCAGGGAGTTGGTAACTTTCTCGGTTTGTTCGCCGGAGAACATATCGCCGGCACTGAGTACGTGATTGGCCCCCTCTTCGTTGCGCACGGCGTCACAGCAACCGATTTCTTCCTGGGGCTTCTCCTCGGGAACACGCTCGCAGTTTTGAGTTGGGCGTTTGTGACGGCCCCGATCGCGGTGCGGACACGGCTCACATTGTATTGGCACTTGCGGAACATTGCCGGGCCAAAACTCACGGCTGTCTACAGTATCGTTAATGCGGTCATGTTCTGCTTTCTCGCGGGCTCGATGATTTCGGTATCCGCAACAGCTATCGGCCTCCCGTTCAACATGACGATGCCGACTCTTTCGGACGTGTATCCAAACAGCATTGAATGGATTGTTGTGGTTCTTCTCGTCGGAAGCGCCGTCACTGCACTGGCCAT
>JAPLFP010000356.1 GCA_026390585.1 Ignavibacteriales bacterium
AGGGCTGAAGAACGCGGCAATGCGTATCGTGAACTTCTCTGTTGCCGTCATCCTGTTGTGTCCATCTCTGGTCCTCTCTCAGGACGGCACAGGACCGGGAAGTCGCGCTGACGTCATTGGACACGTCAACATCTATGAGTCGCCATCAGAGTACTGCGCCTGGCCATCGATTGCCAGGACATTGGGAGGCGATCTCGTAGTCCTGTTCACGAGAACGGAGGAGCATCTGGGACCGAACGGTGCGATCCTTCTCAGCCGATCGACCGACAACGGAAAGACATGGATCCGACCGGTCGTTGTCCTCGATTCTCCCATCGATGACCGGGAATCGGGGATCACGACTCTTCGTGACGGACGGATCGTGGGTCACTTCTGGTCAACTTTCCACACAAGAGAGTCCTACGAACGTCTCGCGCCGAACTCCTATGGGCGCGATGTGCTCGACCGCTGGATCGCGATTGTCGGGCATCCAGCATACCGGGATGGAATGAGGAACTCCGGAGCTTTGACGGCGGTCTCGAGCGACGGCGGACGGACATGGTCGAAACTGACGCGGGGACACGACTCAGTTCACGGCGGGATCGAGCTGGCGACCGGGAGTCTCCTTCTTGCCTCGTATCGCGAAAGCCCGGACAGCATCAGTGTCCACACGGCCGACTCGGCGTCCGGCCCCTGGCATCACCTAGCGACGATCATATCCCCGCACCCCGAAAGCCTGAGTTTCGGTGAGCCGCACATGGTGCAGCTCAAGAGCGGCCGAGTGATCATGATGATCCGTGCGACCGTGCACCCCTACAATGACCGGGATCCGCGGTGTGTATTATGGGAATCGTACTCGGACGACAACGGGAAGACGTGGGTGGCCCCCTTTGCCACCTCGCTCTGGGGATATCCGCCCCACCTGGCCCTTCTCGCTGACGGAAGAGTTCTCTGCACATACGGCTATCGTCGCCCGCCGTATGGCCAACGTGCATGCCTAAGCGAAGATGGGGTGAGCTGGAGTCTCCAGGAGGAGGTGGTTCTGAGGGACGACGCGCCGAACGGCGATCTGGGTTACCCGGCGTCAGTCGAGCTGGAACGAGGCGTCATCCTGACAGTGTATTATCAGCCAGACGTTCCGCCGGGGACAATTCAACGTATGGATCCGCCGGACCCGCGTCGGACGAAGCCCGGCCTCCTCGGGACAATCTGGAGGGTCCCGCCGGTGAGATAGTTTGCCAATCGCGCTCTCGTTCGCCACAGGCTCAAGCGGCTCCCTCGCAATATTGGTAGGGTGACCTCCTTACCCCGCTCGTTTTTGGAGCGGGGCCCGCGCCATCCCGCCTAAGAACGGCGGTTCCGCTCTCTGAATCCCGCCTACAAGCGGAAGCCGAAAGGCGGGAGACGCGAACAACGCGCAAGCTCTAAAGAAGAAACCCCGCCTGACCGATGTTCGGCACGATATCAGTCGGGCAGGCTCATCGGTGAAGATCCGATTTCGCCTTCGGCTCACGGGATAAATCGGTGGGCCCGTCCGCCAATCTTGGCCCGAGGAGGCCGGGCGGAGAATCTTTGTTTTGTTCAGGAATTCTTCAATCACCCTCCATCTTTTCCCCAAAGTTGACCCCCGTTTGCTTTTGGTTTAAGGCAAGCGTAGTTTTACATCCAGAGACCGTGACCCACCTCTGTCAAACCTACTTTGACCCGTGGATCGCGGGATTGAAAGACTCCTGTGTGGTCAGCGCCATCGGTTGCTTTCCGAAGCGGAGAATTTTGCTCAACTGAAAAATACCAAGATCCTCGGTCTTGCGCTTCTGGAATCGCCCGAACAAGTTCTAAGAAGATCGGGGGAGTATTGAATTCGCACGGTTGTTCGAAAATGTGACGGAGGGCCATTATGAAACGAGTGCTCTATTCCTGTGCCGTCGTGTGGTTTACGTTGCACGTGACCAGTGCCCAACAGATTCCGCCTTTCCCGCTTCAGGCATACCAACAATTTCTGCAGACACATCAGAATCTGACCGCGGCAGAGCTAAAGGGAATCCACCCTGCGGGCGTTTTTGACGCTGGAATCGCTAGGACATCGACTCAGCCTGCTTATCTCGATAGTATTGATAGGGTCTACGCTCTCACTGCGCACGAAAAGGAGTTGCTGGCCAATCACGGATTCGTCGTTACGTCAAGGCTATCCAAGACATCGTTCATGGAAGGGTATGGTGAGATCTTCCACTCCGATCTTCCTGTCTACGTATCAAGTGATGCAATTCTCCACGCTGTGCATATGTCGTACGATGCTGTCCTCATGGATGTTGAGCGTTCGATGCTCCTTCCGTTTGTCGACTCGCTTTTGACGGCGTTACACGAGCAAGTTCCAGTTTTGGCAGCGCAGTACTCGTCGGACACTTCAATGCAAACGATGCTCCGCGATGCGGATGTTTACCTGACCGTTCCCCGGATTCTTCTTGGCCATGTCGTGCAGCCATACTTCAACGAGAATCGGGCCATCGTGGACCAATTGACAACCCTTGTCAATGGACAAAAGCCTGTAGAGATAAAGCTCTTTGCCGACGTTGCGCGGACCATGGATTTCAGTCAATTCACGGTTCGTGGACATTACACCCGGTCGCCGGAATTATCCCATTACTTTCAGGCGATGATGTGGCTCGGGAGAACCGAGCTCTGGCTGCTTGCGCCGCAATCGGCGGCACTCCCTCCATCTGATGCCGATATCCAGCGTCAAACGATCAACGCAGCATTGATCGTCGAAGCGCTTGCCGGTGCCCATGCGACAGCCCTTCTGGACACCATCGAGAGTACCCTTCGGTTCTTCGTGGGGGAACCCGACAACGTTACGGTCGCTCAAATCAAATCTGTCATGGATGAGACAGGGATTCAGCGTGCGAATGACCTTTTGAACGTGCAACGGTGGAAGACATTCCGTGATACGCTCATACAAGAATCGTTTGCCTATCAGCGGATCAACTCGCAAATCTTGATGTCTGATCCCATGTCTCCCGAACAGGTGAAACCTGCTTCCGCGTTCTTGCTCCTCGGCCAGCGCTTCGTCATTGATTCGTATGTCACCGGCAACGTTGTTTCTGACAAGATCCTGTTTGAAAACATGAAGGTTCGCCGGATGCTCCCCTCGACGTTGGACGTCCTGTTTGCCCTCGGCAATGATGCTGCGGCCCAGCTGTTGGAGGCAGAATTGGCCCGGTATAACTATGCCAGCAACCTTGCCGCCGTTCGCTACCTCGTCGACTCATATGAGCCGGATTTCTGGAGCAGTTCGCTTTACAATGGCTGGCTTTCGATGATCAGGAGGCTCAGTCCTCCAGCGGACCGCGCTCCGTTGCCGCCCTTCATGCGAACGGCAGCGTGGTGGCAGAAAGAGATGAACACGCAGTTAGCTTCGTGGGCGCAACTTCGCCACGACAACCTCCTATATGCAAAACAATCCTACACGGCTGGTGTCATCTGTTCGTTCCCGGAGAGCTACGTCGAGCCTGTTCCCGCGTTCTATCGTGCACTTTCCACATTTGCGGATATGGCCGTCCAGAGATTTGCGGCGATGGGAAGCAACGCCATCAGGACGTACTTCGCTCACATGAAGGGAGTTGCCGATACACTCGAAAGGATAGCATCGAAGACCCTCTCGAAAATATCGTTGACGTCAACAGAACGAAATTTCCTGAAGGGAATGCTTATCCTCCCAGAACCTGTGTGTGGTGCCCCTTACACTGGATGGTATCCCCGTCTTTACTATCGCGGGGACCAGGATCTCTTCAGGAAAGACATCATTGTGGCCGACATCCATACTGCACCAACGGACGAGAGCGGAAACCCTGTCGGATGGGTGCTTCATGCGGGAACGGGCGCACTTGATATGGCAATCCTGGCGGCGGAGACTCCCGAAGGACAATTCACTGCCTTCGTCGGTCCGGTGCTCAGTTATTATGAGCGTCTCACGACGGGGTTCAAGCGCCTCACGGACGAGGAATGGGTTACTCTTTACAGTGTCGCACCGTCTTCTCGCCCGAATCTGGTAAACCTCTATATGGCAGACAAGGGAGGCGGTTCCATGGGAGAAGCGGTATCGTTGATCACGAGTGTCGGAAACGCGGTTGCTCCTGTGCAACCCTCGTCATTTGTGCTTGAACAAAACTATCCCAATCCATTCAACCCAAGCACAGTGATCAGCTACTCACTGCCGAAGACGTCAATTGTTTCGCTTCGGATCTTCAACGTACTTGGTCAAGAAGTCGCATTACTTGTGAATGAACGGAAGGATGCCGGCTATTATCAGGCGACGTGGAACGCAGCTGTGCCGAGTGGCATATACTTCTATCGTCTGCAGTCAGGAGAATTCGTGGAGACGAAAAAGATGATTTTGTTGCGCTAGGGGCACTGCATTTTGCCTGGGTCATGTGCAAATGGTTTGTTACAGGCTCTAAAGAAGAATCCCCGCCTGACCTTATGGTTTCATGAAGGCGGGCCCCGCCAAAGTCGGGGCAGGCAGGCTCATCGGTGAAGATTCCGTTTCGCCTTCGGCTCACGGGACAAGCCCCGATTGGAAAGCGATCGGGGTGAATCGGTGGGCCCGTCCGCCAATCTTGGCCCGACGAGGCCGGGCGGAGATTCTCTGTTTTACTCAGGAATTCTGTGGTCACACCCCATCTTTTCCCCAAAGTTGACCCCCGTTTGCTTTTGGTCCAAGGCAAGCGTAGTTTTGTAGTCGGACACCGTTCCCGCCCTTGACAAATCTCATTGACCCATGAAAGGCGGGATTGAAACCTTCGGATTCGTGGATGCGATGAGGGGGGTGCAACCATTTCATATTTCTCATTACTTAGCGAGGTACGTATGAAGCTCTACGTAGGCAACTTGTCTCGAGATGTCACAGAAGATGACTTGCGGGCAGCGTTTCAAGTTTTTGGAGCCCTCGATTCAGTGAGCATCATCAAGGATCATTCGAATAACGTGTCCAAAGGTTTCGGATTTGTGGAGATGGCTGTAAAAGCGGAAGCAGAAGCCGCAATTGCAGGATTGCATGGGAAAGAATTCATGGGTCGGTCAATGGACGTGAATGAAGCTCGACCTCGCCCGGAAAAATCTTCGCGCGGAGGATTCGGTGGCGGTAGTAACGGTTACAGAGGTGGTGGCGGCCGTCGCGGGTAACGGGCAGAGTCATCGATTGTTTTTTCGTACACAACTTGCTCGGGAACATAGGATCATCCACCTGCGGGTTGGCTGAGGAACCCCGCGAGAGGAGAGCATCATGAAGAGAGCTTTGTTCCCTTGGTAAGGAAAGCGAATGGGCTTTCCCGTATCTGAGTGGCGCTTGGTTAGTTCACTTTCATCTCAAGCTACTCTCAAGGAGAATAGCCAATACGTCTGCGCAATGGAGCATGTCGGAATGAAAACAATCGTCACGATTATAGCGCTATTCTCTTTTTCCCTGTCCGTAACAGGATGCTACACTCATAGCTTCGTTTCGAGGTCTGAAATCGACAAACATCCGGACGGTATCATACTGGAAGTTACCACCTCAAAGGGAGATCTCCTCAAGTTCTTCGGCAACAAAGAAAGCAAAGCAAGAATTGAGGACCAGAAGATAGTTGGAAAAACCGTCGAGGGTCAATTCGTGAATATCCCCCTGGATGAGGTGAAGACGGTTCATGTCGAGGAGTTTAGCACGGCGAAGACACTCTGGCTGGTTGCGGGAGTCGGAACAGTCGCAGGTCTTCTGTTGGCCTTAGCCAATTGGGGATCCAAAGTTGTCGGGACCTCTCTGTAGAGGGAAAACACAGATCTCTGAGAGACGAAGGACAGAATGGATGTTTCTTACGCGACTTTTCTGAAATAGAAATGATGCAGCCCGTTTGCCACGGCCATTTTGTCAATTCTTCTACGTCAGGCAGCCAACGCTTGATAATAGAAAAAAACTAACGTACCAGTGGTACGGTAACGGGGGCCGGTCGCGTCATCAACAGTACACTCATAATACTCTAACGCATACAGGTGTGATGTGCCCACGGCTTGAGCCTATAACTATTTCAAGAGTATTAACTTTTTCGTTTCCGTAAAGCATCGATTCGTTCCGACACCGATGGCCTCCATACGGCAATAGTACACACCACTCGACAGGTTCACCGCTTTCCACGTCGTCGTATAGCTCCCCGCCTGGAGTTGCATTTGAACCAGTGTTTTCACGGTTCTGCCATGCATATCGTAGATCGTCAGGGTCACTTTTGATTCTATCGGGACTCCGAAATGAA
>JAPLFP010000067.1 GCA_026390585.1 Ignavibacteriales bacterium
TGTGAAGTTGTAGATAGGTTGATTGATCGGCTTCCATTCTCTCAAGTCTTTCAGATGCCGGACCAGGAAATCGGTCTCAAGCGAATCCGGGTGATCAAAGTTGATCTTGTCCGGTGTCAGGCCGTGATGGGTCGAAAGATCGCGATAGTAGGAATCATGTTGAATAACCAGAATCCTTTCCTTGTCCAACAATTCGAGAATCTTGTTCGTGACGGTTGTTTTGCCTGATCCCGTCCCGCCCGCGATACCAATAATGAGTGGTTGCATCATCATTCCTTGGAAGATACTTGTGGAGTCATCTGTCTGGGTGGAGAGAATATATGCGATAAATTGAACCTACAACACAATTACCCTTGTGTTAAGCCCTTTCTGTGCATATTGCTCGTTTCGTGCAACAAATGTGCAACAATAACTCCCGTATCTCTCACTTTTCTCCTCTCGCGAAGGTAACGAACCGAAAGACAAAAAACAACCGATCGCTCTCAGGTTATCCTTGCTCGAAATGCAAACAAACGACAAAAATCGATAGTGCTCCGAAGAGTTCCCTTGTTGCGTATCAGACTTGCCAGAGAAGATTGACCGCAGGGGCTTCCTTGCTCGAATTAGGTGTTGTGTAGCGGAGGGTCTAACGCTTGGGCGAAACAATCTCACAACAAATGAAATTTAAGTTGTCCGGGTCTACCTCAACGCCGTGTTTATACTCATAGTCTGCGATTGCTTTTTCTCTGAGCGTGTCCCTTTCAAGCTCGGAGTCTGTTTCGTGAACAACATACATGATATACGGCCCTTCCGTTTCAGGAGAAAATCGCGCTTCGATGTTGGCGATTCTTGTCTCAAGTGTTTTCATATCTCTTTTCCCCCGGTCTTTGCTTCCAACAATCTGATCCGTTCCTCAAGATCTGCGTCCTTGACAATCTGCACCCACACGCTGAGAAGGTAAGCAAGATCCTTTGCCTCCCGGCCTTCCAACTCCCCCCGCTGAAAGGCAACCAAGATCCGGGACAATAGCTTTTTTGCGTCCCTCAGATTCTTAACCTTTATTGGCTTTTCTTTCAGTGACAAGGGGGAGTTTGCCGTATTCCTTCTCAGTGTTAGCACCTTCGGGAGATTTAGCCCTGCATTTTCAGCGGTTTCTTGCGTATTTGCTGTCATTCTTCTGCCTGAACGTTGCCTTGTGACGTGAGCGCATTTTTAAGGGTTCCGAAGATGACCCGTAGAGTGTTTTCAAGTCCCCTTTTTAGGGACGGAAGATAATTCAAACAACCCCCTTTTTAGGACTTGCAATAATTCAAGCGACCCCCCCTTTTTAAGGCTTCCTCACCGGTTGTTCAAGGTTGTATAACAACCCCTT
This sequence comes from Ignavibacteriales bacterium, assembly GCA_026390585.1. Taxonomy (GTDB): domain Bacteria; phylum Bacteroidota; class Ignavibacteria; order UBA10030; family UBA10030; genus UBA9647. Next base: position 1,352 of record JAPLFP010000067.1, read on the forward strand.
TTTAGGGACTGAAGAAAACTCAAGCGCTTCGCTGCGTTTTGATGTTGATTGCGTCTAAGATTTCTTCCAGGGTTGTGACGATGATAAGCCGCCCCTTCCATTTCGAATGAAAGCGTTTCTCCGGCCCTGTGAGTTGCTGCCCGCTTCTTGGCTGGTTAGGATTCTTCAGCTCAAAGAAGTAATTGCGGCCCTTGTGTCCGATGATGAGGTCAGGAAAGCCCCTGCCAAAAGCGTGAGAGTCGAAGACACTCAGGCCCGGTATCTGGTTCAAGGCTCGCATGATTCCGGCTTGGTTGCCGTCCGTTCTACGTGGTCTCATGTTCTGATACCTAACTTTTGCATCGTCTCGCTCCTTACTGAATCTCTGCGCCGCTTACGTTTATGGGTCAGACATTTTTGTCCTTGATTGTGTTATTCGAATTCGTTAAGATTCCCGAAACAATTCGGGAGGAGTCTCATGGAAATCTTTGTTCTCTTCGTTTTCATTATGCTCTTTGTCGGGGTCGTGTGCGGTTGTTTTTGTCTTTTCATTGCACACGAAAAGAACAGGGACCGCGCCAGTTGGCTTGTGCTCGGATTCTTTTTCAGTATATTTGCGCTCATAGCAATTGCCGGGTTGCCGATAAAACTAAGGAACTGATTCATTCCTGTATCCATTCGACTTCTACCTCAATCCCGCAGCCCTTTGACGTGTGGTTTCGCACAAAGATCTTAGATGCCATTTTCGCCTTCAATGCTTTGTATGCCTAACCTGTTCATCGTCTCAAGAACCTGTTCGTTTGTCATTGCGTCAAAACTATTCTCCCGAAGGTTACTGGAACATGTGGAACATCTGGAGGCTTTTTCCATATCTTTTCTCTTTGTCTCTCTCGTATAGGAAGTATGTAAAATTGGTCATAGATGTTCCAGGTGTTCCACTGACAGAGAGACACCGCTCCAGAATCGTTTCTTGCAGGGACCCACTCGAAGCTGAAAGCCCTTTTCCTTCATTCTCTCTTGAAATGCTCTCCAGCTCATCACACCGGATCCGGCCCAAGCCTGATAGGCTTCATACAAGTCACGGGAGGGGACTTCTCCAGCGAGATTGCAGCACTCACTCACGAATTGAGCTACGGTATCGGACTCTTCGCGATATAGTCCCGTTGCAGCCTTGACGATATTGGGGACCACAAGCCCCCGGCTTTTCCAATCCAGTAACCCCTCAACGGCCCAATTCAGGATTCCGGGCATTTCCTTTTGAGCATGCGCCAGTAGTTCACCCATCGGTCTTCGCCCCTCTTCCGGGATTGTGACGGTAAAGGGAATCAGGTGCATGCGTCGCCAGAGTCCGTAGTCCGTGCCGGTGACTATTGGTTTATGGTTTCCATACATCCACACCTTATGCGAAGGCTGGAACTCAAAGAAATGACCGTAGAGATGCCGGGCAACGACTGTATCACCTCCAGAAAGGTCTTTCGTTTTTGATTCGTTGAGTTTCCTTCCTCCTTCGATTTCTGCCAACACAGCCAGACGCACACCGCGGAGCCTTGCAACATCCGCAGGAAGAACACAAGGCCCGGTGATCGTGAGGGAGAAACGTATTGGCCTTCAGGTCAAGGATCCCATTTCGCACGTTGAAGAGCCACGGGTCACGATCGAAGTCCGTTGACTTGATGCGGATCTTCGCCAGACTCTGAGCAATCGTCAGCGCGTCACAAATCTTCGCCCGGCTTTCACTGACAAGCGCCCACTTTGCCATTGCTTTGCGTTCGCCTTCCGTCGCCAGATTTTCCGCGTCGCCATACATGCCTCTGAGTGTCCCGGAAATAAGTTCGTTCACTTCTCCCGTCTCATCATACTTCCATTTCGTGCCATCCCACAGAACCCACTCCCCGCGGGTGTGGTCATATCTCACTTTCGATCCGCACTCCTCTGAAAATCGTTCTGCATTTCCGAGGTCGCTGGTTTGAAAAGTCAAACGGTCGAACCGGTGGACCTTTAGACGTTCAACCGCCATGCTCCACGAACCATTGAGGGAAATTCCTTCAAAAAGGATTTCAGCGATTGCATCGGTCCGACACTGGGGGGCATTGCCTGAGAGGAAGGAGGCCTGAAGTTCAGCATACACTTCCCGAAACTCACGCGTTTGAAAATCATCCTGTTGCAATCCTTCGAAGACGGTTTTCTTTCTGAAATTCTCATCGTCCACAATCGGCCTCAGCACGTCCCGCTCAAGAGCGCGTCGGTCGGATATGTTGAAGACCTGCAAAGAATCAGTCACGGCGCTCCTTGCCATTATCGTTCAACCTCCCGGACCCGGTTTCGAGTGAGCCACGCGTCCAGGTCTCCCTTCAGGAAATACAGTCGCTTTCCGTTTGGTTTGTAATGGACTATCTCGCTTTGTGAGGTGAGGCGGTAGAGCGTTTGACGCGAGCAATGCAAATAGACGGCAGCCTCAGCAAGTGTGAAAGGCGCTGGCTGTTGCGCTCCGAGTAGCTCTTCGATTTTTGTCAGCTTGGTGAGAACCTCATCAAATTGCTTTCCCATCGTAACACCTCAAAAAAAAGTCCCATCAGCGTCGCTTGGGGACGACACCGATGAGACAATGAATTTTTTCCCCAAGTGAAGACAGGTTGTAAGACTCTTCACTTAAAGCGGGGAGGTTCAATTCTGCTTAGTTCTCATCAAATAAGTTCAACATTCATAGGGGTGTTTTGTGTTTTGCTGTTTCAATTCTCCTCTGATTCTGCTTCTGGGGTTAGGTTGGGATCTAAGAATGGCCTTCCCCCTCTTTTTCGATCGGACCCTTGAACTTGGCTATTCTCATCAATCTCCTCTTGACCGGCAGAACGTTTCACCCGTTTCGTACATTCGCCCTGAAGGTCTTCGACGTGTTTGTATACAGCGACCCAAAAATCCTTCGAGGCTTCGACTCTTGCGAGATTCTTTCGCTTTTTGATTTCTTTTCCCAGGTCTAACAAGAATGTCGCCTCTCTCAACTCCCGCTGCCACTTTGAACGAGATACATTGCTGTTGTTTGCCAAATCAGTGAGACTCGGTTCGGCGTTCCGAGTCATTCTGCAGACTTCAGCATACCCACTCAGCAAGGGTTTGGCCTTGATCCGTTTTCTTTCTGCCGCTTCTTCCGAGCTTGCGACAAGCTTCCGAAGGGTTTCGCTCTCGGCAAATCTTTTTCTCATTTCGTTATAGACAGTTGTCACCCTTTCATCAATGTATGGCCAAATGCCTTCCGCCTTGCAGCGGTTCTCTTCGACAATGGCCAACCGCTCAAGCTCGCGATTGTCTGCCCTCCTTGCGTCCTGAAATAGCTTCTGAAGGGCGTCATGTCGTTGTTGGTATTCTGGTGAGTTAATGTTCTGTCCTCTCCAGACAACGTTCGGCGTATCGCTTGCCATCTGTGCTACAAGCCTCCATCCGCTGGGAGGCACAGTACCCCGCTCCCATACTTTTTTATTTGGTGTCCATTTCCCTTTCATGTCGTTACCTCACAAAAAACAAAGATGCTTCCCTCCGCGTCCAAGCCTGTATGAGAGGCCCACCGTTTCGAGAACGGTGACGGAGAGAAGCATCTGGTTTGTTGTTCATGCTCATTTGGACGTTCTGCATTTCAAAATCTAAAGCCGCGGTAGCCTGTTGACATCAGTATACTTCAAAACCCCAAGCGTCATATTCTGCCAGCTTTTTGGCGCTTTGTTTGTCATAGATTTTGACCCATTTCCCATTGAGACCTTTCGACTGACAATACACAGCCATGTTTGTGGCGAACCATTTCTTGGTCTTTGCGTCCATGTTATTCCAGGTAATCGGTTCGATGTATACCTTGTTGATTCTGAGATCAACGTCTAGGAGGCCGTCTCGAGTACCCTGTTCGACCAATGCAATGAAACCTCTGTCGAGTTTAGGGGCTGGACTCAGGCTTGTAACGCTTCCGGTCCTCTTACCCGAAAGTAAAAGTATTCCCATCAGCATTACCAACACAAAAAAGATACCAAGGCCAATAAGAATCTTCTTGGTCCACGAAGTGCGCTGAGCGGGCTTTGGTTCGGACCGCTGAAACTCGGTTCCACAATGGGAACAGTATCTTGACCCGTCTAGGTTATCGCGATTGCATTTGGGGCAAATCATCGAAAATTCTCCTTCTCATTTCGGACGTTCTGTATTTCAAAGCTGCGAAGGTTACGGCGGTTTCTCTTTGTGCGCTTCCTTTCTCAGTTCGCGTCATCAAATCCAAGAGCCTGCTTCTTTGTCCCGTTGTCTCGCTCCTTACCCAATCTTTGATACTGCCTTAGAATACATCTTTCTTCTGAATGAATTGGGACAAGCTTTCAACGATCTCGGAAAACTTGTGATGCGCTGGATGGTGGTACGCAACTATGTCTCGAAATGGCTGACGGGCAGTAGCCCCAGCAGGAATGTACTCCAGATTCACGAATCGTATGCGAACTTTTTCATCGCGAATATCTATGTTCATCGTGAAAGCGATCTCTACCTCAATCGATATCGCGGCTTCCACCTTCATCCGTGACATACCGTTGCCGATTATTGACCCATTTTCTTTGTTCTGGTACTCAACCACAGCTTTTGCAGAGCGAAACGTGTTCGCAAGCCATTTCAATGTCATTTCATAGGCTTGTTGCTTCTGCACACCGGGGAGGCTCAAGATAAACTCGTGATTCATCTCCTCCTTTGTGGCTTCCCTCGAACCGGCGCAACCGGCGAGAAACAGCAAGAACAAAAATGGAAGTGACCTAATGAGTGCTTTCATAATTCATCCTCCTCAGTTGTCTGTTTTGATGTCCATGTTAAACGTTCTATGAATCAGAATCTAAAGCCGGGGCAGCCTGTTCACTGCGCGCCGTTTCTTGTCATCAATGATTTGACCATATACCTGGGTCTGTGAGATGCTTTTGTGTCCGAGAAGCTTTGATACCACAAAAATATCAACGCCCGAAGTAAGGGCAAGGGTGGCAAATGAGTGCCTCCCTTTATGGAACGTCAACGGCTTGTCGATACCTGCCACCTTCGCCCAATGCTTCAAATCCTTGTTGACCCCTGAAGCGGAGGGTAACAAAAAAACAGAATTGGCCGGGATCTCACGCTGAAGGTTCGGGCTGGGCTTGGCCTTCTTCTGCTTCGCCAGAATTTGCAGAGCTTGTGCTGAGAGGGGGAATCGTTCCGGCGCTCCTGTTTTCTTCTGTGTGAATTCAAGGTATTCGCCCTTGATTTTGTCCCACGTCAAACGATCCACGTCGCTATACCGCAAGCCTGAGAAGCAACTGAAGAGGAAAGCCTGCTTCACCTGATCGTTACCGCATGGAGTCTTTGCCAACTTGCGGATTTCCTTGATTGACAGATGCACCGGGAGAGTTTCTTTCCTCTGAACTACCGTCCCGTTTGCTGGATTGCGAGGCAGAATGTTGTCCTTTACAGCTTGGTTCAACGCTGTTTTGATTCGGGATAGATAGGTATGCGCTGAGTTTGGGCTTTTGACGTGGTTGAGTAAGTAGGATTTGAAGTTGTCCAATAGCTGAGGCGTCACGTTGCCAAAGACGATGCCCTCGCCGGCGAAGTCAGCAAAGTGCCCAATGGCACACTCCCATGAGGCTTTCGTGTTCGGTTTGGTTCGTTCGTCTGCCTGAGTGTGGAGGTATTTGATGAAACTCGCCTTTCGTTTATGCGTCCCGCTGAGGCCGTGTTGGTCGGCCTGAAAGTCAAGTTGTCGCTTGGCTGCAATCTCTTCTGCCTGTTTCAACGTCTCACGGTTCTGGAAGCGGTCATTCTTGTGCAGGAAAAGATTGAGCGATTCCGTCCAGCGGTTTTCTTTGTCGCGGTAGATGTCAAGGTAGAGCTGAATACGCTTGGAAGGAAGTTCGCGCTTGCGGAGTTTGACGCTCATTTTGGACCTCCAAAAGGTGTGCATTTTGAAGATACAAAACGTGCAACAAATATGCAACAAAATAATGATAAGTAACGGAAAAGAAGGGATAACAACCGAGGAGAAGAAACCTCAATAATGGCCTGCTATTTATGCGTTTCTCTGCCTATACTATGCTTTTGATATGTTGATGTTTATGCTGGCTGAATATATGCGATAAATCAGGAACTATCAACGTTTTACGCTATTGATAAAGAGAGCTTATTTCACGATCATCTTGCTCGATGCTCTTCGAGAACCTCTTCGACATAGTCCTTGGATTCCTTGCCGCATACTACGCTCTCGCCATTCTGGCGCTGATCGTGGGCATTCGGCGACTCCACCAATCTAGCTTTGCGGGAAAGCCCCTTGTCTCGGTGATCGTGGCGGCCCGAAATGAGCAGGCGAACATTAGTGGCCTTCTCGAGTGCCTCGTTCATCAAGATTATCCGATGTACGAGATCATCATCGTCAATGACCGTTCAACCGATAGAACAGCGGCAATTATCGGACAATTTCAGCAGCAAGACACACGAATACGCAGGATTGACATAACCTCCACCAGCCAGGAAATGCCTTCAAAGAAACACGCACTGGCTCAAGGAATCGCTGACAGCAAAGGGGAAATCCTTGTATTCACGGACGCTGATTGCCTGCCCCCCGCCGCATGGATATCAGCGATGGTCCAAGGATTCGAGAAGAATGTTGGGCTCGTTGCTGGTTATTCCCCCTACAGCAAGAAACAAGAATCCACAGATCACAAACGATCTCCCCTCTCTTCGCTCTTGCTCACCTTCATTCAGTATGAAGAATTCAAAGGTGCGACATGGTCCGCGGGTTCCATTGGTTTGAATCGCGGATGGTTGTGCACCGGACGTTGCCTTGCGTATCGGCGAGCTGTCTACGATGAGGTTGGAGGCTTCGAGGATATCAGACATTCCGTGAGCGGTGACGACGACCTTTTCTTGCAGATGGTCCGCCGGAAAACATCATGGCAAATGCGATATGTCACATCATCCCAAAGCCATGTTCCGACATCCCCCCCTCGCACCTTCCGAGAGCTTGTGGAACAACGGACACGTCATTTTTCGGCCGGCAAGTACTTCTCTTTTCCCATGAAGCTGTTTTTCTTTCTTTTCCATTTGGCGAACCTGATGATTCTGCTTGCTCTTTTTGGTGGAATCGTCCTGGGACCCTCCGATGTTTCATTCTTGCCATATGTCATCAAATGCATAATGGACTCCATGCTGTTCTTCACAGCTGCGCCTGTATTCAATGAAAAGCGATTCGGCCCTCTGTTTCTTCTCATGGAGATTCTTGTCGTCCTCTACAACAGTCTCATCGGTCCCCTTGGTTTCCTCAAAAGATTTGAATGGAAACCCGAGGCGCAATCATGAAGGAGAAGGACGATCGAACCAAGAGAAGAAAGAGCATCATCAAGCTTTTGTTGCAGGGGCTCTTCGCTCTTGTTCTGCTTGTGGTGCTCTTCCAATTCGTAAGTTTCGCCGATGTGACGCAGGCGCTCCTCGCCGCAAAACCTGAGTATATTGTCGGAGCGGCTCTCCTCATGTTCGTGAATATCGGATTGCAGATCGTGAAGTGGAGGTACTTTGTGCGACTCGTTGATCCGACTGCGACGAACCTGGAAACCGCCGCATCGCTCTTGTTTGGCATCACTCTTGGCACCATCACACCTGGTCAAATCGGCGAATTCGGTGGTCGTGCCCTTCACCACACTTCGATATCTGCAGGGACTCTCATTGGTTTGACGTTGGTCGACAAAGTGCAAATGATGTGCATCATGGGGATTTCAGGGGTAGCGAGTTTCGTTATTCTGTTTCAGTGCGGACCAATCGTCGGAACGACATCAATCGTCGTTTTCGCTTTCCTTTTCCTCTTCATCTTCTTCAAGCTCAACGCTCTTCAACGTGTCACGCTGAGATTCAAGTTTGGCTTCTTTGAACGTCGCTCCATCCAGGACCTGCTTTCCGCAGTAAGCATGTTTCAATTGCGGGACCTGATTGCGTCCTTTGGTCTGTCGGTCGGATTCTACATGATCATTTACCTGCAAATGTTTCTCTTGCTCAATGCCTTCTCCCCGGTTCATGCGGCAGACGCGTATCTTGGCTTTGCAGCCATGATGTTCCTGAAATCCCTGGTTCCGGTATCGCTCGGAGATCTTGGAATCCGAGAGGCAAGTTCAGTGTATTTCTACGCTCTCCGGGGAATCGCAAACGCGACGGCTTTGAATGCGTCACTGCTCCTCTTCGTCATTAACATTCTTCTTCCTTCACTCATTGGCTTGATCTTCATACCGAGGTCACGATCAAATGGGTGAACTAGTCCTTCTTGGCTTCCTTCTGATTCTTTTGTTCTACTATTTGACATTTCTGTGGAGCATTCGGAAAGGTCTTTCATCTCTGGCTCATCGCGGTTCCGACGCAAGACCCTTTTCAAGTGTCATCCTCACGGCTCGAAATGAGGAGAAGAATATTGAACCGTGCCTTCGTGCGCTGATTGCACAAAGCTACGATCCACAGATGTTCGAGATCATCGTCGTCGACGATCATTCTCAAGACAGCACTGTTTCGCGTTCAACCCGACTGGCTGAATCGGTTGACATTCCGAAGATCACAGTGGTCACATTGAAGGATCAATCGGGAAAGCCTGCTGCAATAGCGCATGGGGTCTCAATCTCTAATGGAGAGATCATTCTCTGCACAGATGCCGATTGTGCTGTCCCGAAGAGGTGGATTGAATCTATGATTGGCTGCTTCGATCCTTCCGTGGCTTTTGTGGCCGGCCCTGTTCTCGAGCGTCCTTCAGGTTCCCTGCTCTCCGGGCTCGAAGCTATCGAATACCTAAGCCTGACCACAACTGCCGCCGGTCTGATCGGATTCGGCAGACCGATTATCTGTAGCGGCGCCAGCATAGCCTATCGCAAATCCGCGTTCACTTCTGTGAATGGCTATGGCGATCATTTTTCTTCGTGTGACGACGAGACCTTGATGCAAAGGATGGTTCTGCGGAGCGCCGGAAAAGTTGTTTTCAATTCAGACCCGTCTGCAGTTGTCTCAACCGAGACCCCTCCAACCGTTTTTGAATTCTGGCGTCAACGAACTCGCTGGGCGTCAAAGAAAGGTCGCTACGAGGATGCTTCAATTCTTCGGCGATTGCTCAAGGGCATGGCGGAGTACTTTGTTCTCTCTCAGGGAGCGCGACTCTTTCGTCAAGCCCTTCCGCTCGGGCAGTTTCTGATTGCAGAGCTTTTTCACGTTCCGTATATTGCAGTCGCAGGATTGATTGGGCAATTCAGTTCTCTCCGCTGGAAAGATCGGAATCTTGATCGATGAGTTTCTTCTACCGAACCGTTGCGGCTTCCCTTTTTCCGTCAATTCTGTGGCACACGAATGCTCCGACAGTCCATTTGACATTTGATGATGGACCTCACGCGAGCGCGACTCCAAGAGTACTCGAGATTCTGAAGATCAGACATCTCAAGGCTACATTTTTTCTTTTGGGGGAGAACGTTGACCGATATCCAGATTTGGTCCGCGAAATCAACGATCAGGGCCATTTCGTTGGCAATCATTCATTGACGCACTCAAGCCTGCTTTTGAAGCCATCGTCATGGCAATCGCGTCAGATGAAGGATACAAACGAGATTATCCAGAAGACAATCGGAAAAACGCCTGGGCTGTTCAGACCTCCCTTTGGTCATTTTGATTTGAGGACGATCAAGACGGCATCGTCTCATGGGCTAAAGACAGTGATGTGGGATGTGGACTCAAAGGACTACTCGGCTTCTGATATCAAATCGATCATTCGCAGAGTATGTCGTCAGACTGGCCCCGGTTCCATTGTTTTGTTTCATGACAATGACTCCACATCGGCTAGGATCCCGGAGTATCTGAATCCAATATTGGATAACCTTGAACAACGCAACCTGAGCTTCGCTCCGCTGATTTTATGATGCTAGATTACCTTCTGATTTCCCTTCTCGTACTCTATCTTGTTCAGGTGGCGGTTTTCACCGCCGCCGCCAGAAGGACACGAGACGAACAGGGGAACATATCTCAACCATTTATCTCAGTGCTCATCGCAGCCCGAAACGAAGAGTCCAACCTTTCGGATTGCCTCAAATCGGTTCTCAATCAAAGCTATGATACCGAGCGATATGAGGTCATCGTCATCAATGACCACTCAACTGATGGAACGGAGTCCATTTGTCAAGAATTTGCACTCCGCTTCCATAATTTCTCCTATGCAAACGCTCGTGAAGATAGTACATTGAGAGGAAAGACGAATGCCCTGGATCAGGGAATCGAAAAAGCCCGTGGTGAGATCATCCTCGTCACGGATGCAGACTGTTCTGTGCCGAGGACATGGGTCGAATGGACGGCGAGGCGATATTCGAATTCTGTGGGAATGGTCGGTGGAATAACGCTGCAAAAGGCAGGGAATTGGTTCGAAGGGATGCAGTCGCTCGATTGGGCTTTCCTCCTTGGACTTGCGTCCGCGACGGTTTCCCTCCGACACCCTCTCAGCACTATTGGTAACAACCTCTCATTTCGCAAGGCCGCATACGGAGAGGTCGGAGGATATAGGAAGATTCCGTTCAGTGTCACTGAAGACTTCATGCTCTTTCGGTCAATTGTGAAGACGAAGAACTGGGACTATCTGTGTCCGATTGATCCGAATGTCCTCGTCGTCAGTCAACCATGTTCATCATGGAAGGAACTCTTTCGTCAGAAACAGCGCTGGGGAAAAGGCGGATTAGACATGAAGCTGAGCGGTTTTTCTATCATGGCGATCGGCTTCGGCCTCAATGCGATGATACTCCTTTCACCTGTGTTGGGAAATTCCCTTTTCGCGCTGGGAGCACTGCTCTTCAAAATGGCTGGAGATTACTCCTTCTTACGTACCGTCCTTAAGAAATTGGGTCGATTGGATCATCTCAAATACTTCTCAGCTTTTCAGGCCTACTTCTTCCTTTATGTGCTTGTGCTTCCATTCATAGTGTTTCTCGGTGGAAAGGTGGTTTGGAAAGGACGCAAGTATTGATTGCCCCAACGAATAGCTACTGGTTACTCCCCTTTTTCCTTTACGCGGAAACCCACTACCGTTTTCGCTACTTCCTTAGCTTTCTGAAGAAAGACGAACCAGAGGTCATCGCCGACCTACCACATCGAGTTGAGCCGGGACACTCCCTGCCGGTTCTGATCCTGGCAAAAGATGCTCACACTTATCCGTGTGTCCTAAGACAGATTACCCTAGAGCTCCGCCAGCATAACAACGTCGTGCAAAGATTCGATCTCCTCAAGCAACCTATTGTGCTCAACCAGAAGTTGTTTTCACACATCTTCCAGATTGATCGTTCTGAACTTACGGGATGGTTGGATGTCGACGTATCATTCACGTTAGAAGCGCATGGAGAAACATCCACCTACCACAATGACAATCACAAGACATCGTCACGTCGTCCACTGAGTGTGTTTCTTTCTCCGCATCCACTCCCTCGTTTTCCGTGCCTCCATGTTGGGGATCCTCACACACATTCGTCGTATACTGAAGACCAAGTCGAGTTTGGCAGCCCGATCAATGCGAGTCGAGATCTGAGTCGGGCGATGGGCTTATCCTTCTTCTGCGTCACAGACCATTCATATGACCTTGACGACAAGCTTGACTCATTTCTGGACAACGACCCATCACTTCCTAAATGGGTTTCTTTCCAGAATGAGGTGGATTCGCTCAACAGTAACACTGAGGATTTTGCCATTGTCCGCGGCGAAGAAGTCACATGCGAGAACGATGCCGGGAAAAACGTGCACTTCCTCGTCTTTGGACAAAAAGAGTTCATTCGAGGATCCGGCGATGGAGCCGAACAATGGCTGCGCAAAAAATCAGAACACACCATCGTCGAAGTCCTCAGAGCCAAATCGACTGGCGCAACTGCATTTGCAGCACATGCTCAGGAACCCGTACCGTTTCTTCAGCGACTTCTTCTCGGCCGTGGTGTCTGGTCATTTCGAGATTTGCAGAATGAAGGATTGGCGGGCTTGCAGATCGTTAACGGGAAGCTCGACGTTGGGTTTGAGCAGAGTTATCATATGTGGGCCCGCTTGCTCTTGAGCGGAATCAGGGCGTGCGCCATCGCGGGGAATGATGCACACGGCAATTTCAACCGATACCGTCAGATCGGGATTCCTTTCCTAAGCATCCGGGAACAGCACCATCAGCTATTCGGAAAATGGCGAACCGGAATCTTCATCGAGGGTGCGCTTTCCGAGAAATCAGTCCTGCTCGCTTTGGCGCAAGGCCGCACGATCATGACAGATGGACCCGTGGTTCAGATGTCGGCGATGAGTTCAGACGGTCAGATCATAGGAATCGGCGGAACAATCCGCGCGGACTCGATTCGTCTCAGTATTGATATTCTTTCCAGCGAAGAGTTTGGCGAGATAGACGCAGTGCGAGTCATCGTCGGGAAGGTTGGTACCACGACAGAACAAACGGCGTTTCGATTCGAGGGAAATCAGAGCTTCAGCCTGCAGAAGGATTTCTTATTGGATCGCATTTCTGCCACTTACGTGCGAGTCGAGGTCACCACCTCGGATTCGGGGAATTGCGATGGCGAGCAGCACTTTTGTTTTACAAATCCTATATGGATTGATGCGAACGTATAGTCCTACGGTTCTCTTCTTGAAAACACGAACGCCCTCTTGAAGAGGGCGTTCGTGTTCATAATCTCTTGGGCGGAGTCTCTATCTATGCCGAGCACTCGGAATAGCCAATCGCTTCAGCTTGTAGCGGAGTGTTTGCTCAGTCATTCCCAAGAACGACGCGGCGCGAGATTGGTTGAATCCGTATCGATCCAATGCCCTCTCGATGATCCCTTTTTCGATCACATCGAGAGAATTGTCGAGCACAAATTCCTGACCGCTGATGACATTGTTGATCATCTTCACGACTTCTGTCTTCTCGTCTGTCAATTCTGCTGGAAGAACGAACTTTCCTCCTTCGGAGAAAAGGATCGACTTGTCGATAACCGCTTTTAGCTCCCGAATGTTCTCCTTCCAAGGGTGCCGGACCAAAACGTCGATGGCATTGATATCAATCGCCACATCCTTGATTCCCAAGTCTTTGCTAATCTCATTGACGAAATGCTTCACCAGAACGGGAATATCGTCCGGGCGTTCACGCAGAGGGAGGACTGCTATTGATTCGAAGTCATTCAGCTTAGCGGCTAGGTCTTCATAGATCTTGTGAGCCGCGAGCAATTCTTCGGGAGGTCGCTTAACCGTGAGAATAACTCGTGTATTGACTGTTCTTCCCTCCTCGCCTCCCATTCGCTTTGTCTGTCTGTTGCGAATGAATTCCAGAATCTTCATTTGATTTCGGAAGCTGGCATCCTCGATTTCTTCGATCAGGACTGAGCCATTTTCTGCCAACTCAAACAATCCGCGTTTTGTAGTTGGGGGCATTCCAGGAACGCCCTTTTCAAAACCGAAGAGCACTGCTTCCAATTCGCGATCATCGATCACGGAAGCATTCACCGAAAGAAATGGATGCTGTCCATTCGTGTCGCCGAATTGTTCCGAGTGGATTCTTTTGGCAACAATCCCTTTTCCGACTCCAGGTTCGCCAACGACCAAGATATCCTTTGAGCTTCTCGCCAGCTTCGCGATTTGCTTCCTCACCTGCTCAATCGATTTGCTTCTACCGATGATTGTTTCTTCCATTGTTTAAACCTATCGAATACGAGTTCATCCAAAAAGTTTTAGAATGACTCTTTGAAAAAAGCTAGGCTTCGCCTCTTGGCGAACGCGGTGCAAAAAGCCTTCCATGAATCGCTTTCGGGTTAAGAAAATGGCGTACAACAAGATTATCAAAAGCGTCGCGCCAACGACTAATATGTTCAGCGTCAGAAACCAGTTCTCGCTCATAAAATTCGCCTTTGACGCTCGTGATGAACCGTAAACGGAGACTGAAGAAAAGAAGCAGCAGCACAAGATTCGTAAGTGTCAGATACCAGCCAATCTGGTGCACCTGAAGGAGCGTCGCATACTCGACCGACTTAATGTAGGCGTAGTTGTGCAGAATTTCAAGCGAGCAATAGGGAACAAACAAGAAGATGATTTTTTCGATGTAAGCTCCCTGAGGAGGATCATTGTTGTACTGATAGCCGAAGAACAGAAAGACGAAAATGACACAGAGAACACTCATGTAGATGTTGTCAAGATAAAGAGGCTTGAAAAGCAGTGGCAAGAAGCTTTCCTCTCCTTGAACATACGGAAGCAGTTCGGCAACACGTCGCACTTTCTGGTCGTCGAAGAGAATGCCTACCTGTTGCCCATTCCTCCACACCCCCAGATTCGCGATTCCCGCGATTTCCTCGACAGATGGCTTCTCATTCCCTTCGGTGGACAGCTGCTTTATCGAAGCAACAACGGCTTTGAAATCAGTTATGTCCTCGGTAGTGTAAAGGTACTTCGGGTTCTGGAAGAATGGATGATTGTAGAATGCGAACACTCCCCCCACGATCAACAACGTAATGAGATATTTCCTTCTCGCTTTGAAATCGTTGAAAAGGGAGTCTATCACAACGTAGACAATAGCGAACGACAGCAAGAAATAGTGTGTTAGTTCATAGTACTGGAAGAAAAAGAACTTCTTCCAACTGTCTCCAGAAAAAACTGCATATCCAATGAATCTGCTAACAAAAACAAAAACTACGGAGACAAGGAAAAACGCTGCGAAATTCGCAAAGATCGCCTTGTTCGACTTGCTTGGCTCGTTAATCCAAACACTTAGGCACACCATGCCAAGGAGAAGGAATAGCGCATCGACAACAAGAGCACCCATGCTTGGGTTTTCATTAGGTATGAAAACTAGCAGAACCGAACCGATTGCGATTCCCAGTATCCAAGAAAGCCCGAGCTTCTTCAGAATTCTCATTGTTCCACCCTTCGTTATCTGTGACGAATATAATATGGAATCGAGAAGTTGTCAAGTGGAAACTCGCAGCTTTCTATCTAGAGTGTGCTGCATCACCAGATTCGTAAGCCATTGCAGTACTTAGTGTTATGATGACTTTGCAGAACTACAATTTCAATTTTACAGCCTATTTGAAAGTTTTCGCTTGACATTGGCACAAAATTAGCCAATTTTTACGGAAAAATTAGCACATCAACTGCTATTTCCAGTGATCTATGTCACTATCATTGTTCCAGAAGGAGGCTCCGATGTTCAATTCCAGAAACTCGAAGCGTGCCAGAGCGATCGCAGTTGCTCTTGCAATCACGATTGCCACCAACTTTGCTATCTCGTATGCCGAATCACGAAGTGGTGCCACAAAAATGCCAACGGCCCCGCCACCTGCAACGGGGATGAGAAGCGGTGCCACAAAAATGCCAACGGCTCCGCCGCCGGCATTTAACTGAGCTCTCGTATGGACTGAAGAACACCACATCTGACTTGCCCCGTTTTCTTAAATGTTGGCTGGATGCGGGATTATTCTTCAGTGCCTCGGGTTATTTCCCCCAACTCCGATAGCATTCTGAACTCCCCACTCTCGAATGCTATCGGAGTAATCTGTTTGGTTTTCCTCCGTCGCTTTTGTATATTCAACCTGAGATCGCATCAGAATATTGAAAAAAAATCTCGGATTGAATGAGTCAACAACTTCCCCAAGAAGACCCACAAGTTCACGATTTCCGTTCCCCTCGAAGCACCCCTCGAGTTGCTCTGAATATCCTCCTTTTCCTTCTAACCTTTTTCACGACAACAGTTGCGGGTGTCCAGTGGGTTGGCAAAGATGCGTTTGAGCTGACGAACTTGAGCTACGGATTTCCCTACTCGCTTGCCATCCTGTTCGTCCTCGGGGTCCACGAGTTTGGCCATTACTTTGCAGCTAGATATCATCGAGTAGAGGTTACGCTGCCATATTTCCTTCCATTCCCACCCACTCCCTTCTTCTTGAACTTTGGAACGCTTGGCGCACTTATCCGTACAAGATCGGTAGTGCCAAGTCGAAAGGCTATGTTTGACATCGGCGTCGCTGGCCCGCTCGCCGGCTTCGTCGCATGTATCATCGTCCTCGTTCTAGGATTTCTCACACTCCCAGGCCGAGAATACATACTGGCGCTTCATCCTTACTACGACTTTTTGACTAACTCTACAAACGAAGCCCATGGGATCCCGTTGGAATTTGGCAACACAATTCTTTATCGCTTTCTCTCGTCAGTTTTTGCGGATCCTACCAGACAGTTCGTTCCTCCAATGTCCGAAATCTACCACTATCCTCTACTCTGCGTGGGGTGGTTCGGACTGTTTGTAACTGCCTTGAATCTCATTCCGATTGGTCAATTCGATGGTGGCCACGTCGTCTACACAGTGTTTGGTGACAAACATCGTTTCATCGCCCGATTCTTCTTCGTGTTCCTCCTCGTCCTCGGTTTGCCTTCGATCCTGGATGGTCTGATCCGAGGGATCGCCTCTTACTTCGCCACGCAGCCTCTCGACCAGGTGATCCCGTTCGCACAATACAGCTGGAGCGGATGGTTCTTGTGGGCGTTGATATCGTTCTACATGGTGAAACTCTATCATCCGCCAGTCCCCGATGAATCGCCTCTTGATCGAAAACGGATCATCGTTGGCTGGCTGGCACTTGTGGTATTTGTCCTGTGTTTCTCGTTCGCTCCATTTACGATTTCTCTTTGACGCTTTCCGCTTGACTTTTTTCCATAAGGTGACTATCTTTATAGTGTGCAGTGGGTCATCCATCTCTTCCTCCACAACAGGACAGCTGACACAGGACGATTGCTACGAAGTAGACGTAAACAGAACTAAGGGAAAGCAATCTTTGAGTCAGCTTCATCTTCTTCCTCGAACTCTTCCAGGAATATTCTCCATCAAGAATACGCGGAGCGTGTTCTCACGTTATTCATGTAGCAGATTGGCACGGCCATTTCTTTTCATTTCTCTTGTGTTGCTCCTCGGAAGCTGCGAGAAAGAAGACAATAGCCTTGTCGATTCGACTGGAACACCTCCCCTCTTGACTCAAGTCTCCCTTGCACCGTCACAAATCAATAGCGACACGATCAATGTCGGATCGAATCGGCAACCAGACGACCTGCTGACGATCACAACTACAATCGTCGCGCGCGTACAGTCCAATTCCTTGCTTCCGACTTCGGTCAACTACTCTGTCAGCAGTTCTGACAGTCTCCGGATCGTTTCACAAGGTGCGTTGCTGGACGATGGGCTAGTCCCTGATCAATCGAAGGGGGACGGGCTTTTCACGGCGAAGGCTTCATTTCAAATCAGACGTGTGCAGCTCGGCAAATATATTGTTGAAGTGCATGCTCAATCGCCCGACGGATATCGGAGCAATGCAATCATCACGCCTTTGGTAGTATTTCGCGACAATCACCCTCCCACCATTTCCGATCTTGTCGCACCCGAATCAATCCAGCTCGGCAACCAGTCACAAGTCCTGCTTCTCACTGTGAGAGCGAACGATCCGGATGGTCTCAGTGACGTTGTCAGAGTTGTCTTCAACTCCTACAAGCCTGATAGTTCGGCGTCTGGCAGCAACCCGTTCGTCATGTACGACGATGGATTGGCTACACACGGGGACGAAAAAGCAGGAGATGGGATTTTCAGCCTCCTTATCTCCCTCCCAGCGAGCACTCAGGTCGGAACATACAGATTTGAATTTCAGGCGTTTGATCGATCAAATGAACCGAGTGATATCATCATCCTGCGGCTTTCGGTGAAACCATGAGGTTGATGCAAGTCATAGCGTTCTGCATTATCGTCCTCGCGATATCTGCGCAAGCCCAAGTCGTGAATTCATATTCGTTGACGGAGACACAACTCAGTTCGCTCCCCCAAAGCAACTCCATCTCACAGATCGTTCCTCGAGGGGATACAATCTGGGTGGGATCAGGAAGAGGATTAAGCTATACAATAGATGCAGGGCGGAGTTGGAAGCTGTTTACGGCTTCCGAGACGTTCGACGGAAAGAGCGTTTGTGCTATCGCAATTCGCGGCAATGCCATTTGGGTAGCCTCAGAATACTCTGTTATAAATGACAACCAGTCGTACCAAACTGGAGGCGGCCTGCATTATTCGACGGACCGTGGATCTACATGGACATTCCTGCCACAACCAGTTGACACGGGGAAAGTCGATACTCTGATCTACGGCCGCAATAAGATTCCCGCGCTTGCTATCACGGTGCCTCAACAAAACGTCACATGGGATTTGACATTGACGCAGAATGCGGTCTGGACAGCAAGTTGGGCCGGCATGCTCCGCAAATCGACCGATCAGGGGAAATCCTGGCAGCGAATTGTCTTGCCGCCGGACAATCTAAATCAAATTTCGCCGTCCGACTCTCTCCACTTCTCGATGTCCAATGTGGAGAAGTTCTTTAAGAATGACTCTCTCTATAATAAGGACACTTTGCATCTAAGCAACAACTACCTAGTTTTTTCGGTCTACGCAAGCGATGATTCAACCTTGTGGGTTGGCACGGCAAATGGCATCAACAAATCAACTGATGGTGGAATCAGTTGGCGCAAGTTCAATCACAAGAACCAGCTAAAGCCTATCTCAGGGAACTTTGTGGTGGGCATCACGGAACAACGATGGAAGTCAAAAAGAATCATCTGGGCTGCGACGAGCAATGCCGTCGACCCTGATGAAAAAAGGGGTGTGAGCTTTTCATCGGATGGCGGTGAGACTTGGGGAACGGCCCTCCTCGGGGACTTTGCGCACAACATCGCCGTCCACGATTCAATAGTGTATGTCGCCGCTGACGGGGGTTTGTACCGCTCATCCGACTTTGGCCAATCCTGGACTCGAGGTGGGACCATCGCTGATCCGACGAATTTTCAGCGATTTGCCTCATCAAAAATCACCGGGACTGCGGTGAAAGGCGATACCGTGTGGGTTGGGGGCGACGAAGGACTCGCATTCACGTTTGACTCTCCAGCGCAGTCGTTTGGCTCCTCCTGGAGGGTTCTCAGGACCTATGTCCCTGTTCAGGCGAGTGGCAAAAGTTATTCATACCCTCTGCCCTTTTCGCCTGCAGCGGAAGTAGTTCGAATACACTATTCAACTTCGGAGAAAACGCTGCCGGTCACCATCCGAATATTCGATTTCGCGATGGCGCCGGTAAAAATCCTTCTGCGAGGTGCAACAAGGATCGGTTCTGTCGAGCATGACGAAATCTGGGACGGGCGCGACGACCTCGGTCGGCGCGTTTCGAACGGAGTCTACTTTTATAGGATCGAGATCGAGGATAGCGATCCACAATGGGGAAAGATCTTCGTGCTACAATGAGCAGGCGACAAACTACATATCTCGGAAGCTTCGCAGTCGTCCTCCTCGCCACTTGTTATCTCATGCCACTGGATGTTAGTGCACAGAACAGCTACGCTCTCGGCGGACTCGCTGGTTCGGCCATGAGGATGGGCTTTGGGGCACGAGGCATGACGATGGGTAATAGTATTGGCGCAATGACAAACGAAGACGGACTCAGCTACTACAATCCTGCCATTGTCCCTTTTCAAACGGAGCGCACTGCATATGTTTCCACTGGTTTTCTGCCTTTAGATCGAAGCTTAAATTTCCTTAGCTACACTCAAAGCCTGAAACCAGCGGGAGGCTTTTCTCTGGCCATCCTCAATGCAGGCGTCACCAAAATTGAAGGACGAAATTCTGACGGACTCCAAACGGAGACGTACTCCACTTCAGAAAATGAATTCCTCTTTTCTTTCGGTACAAAGATCCGACCTGATTTCGCGATAGGAGTTTCGGCAAAAATCCTGTACTATTCTTTGTTTGAAGGTGTGAAAAGCACGACGGTGGGATTTGATCTGGGTATTCTCTATAAATTGAACGAGGAGTGGGCACTAGGTCTCATCGTGGGAGATATCAATTCGAAATATAAGTGGGATACGTCTACATTGTACGGTCAAGATGGCAACACCACGATAGAGCATTTTCCTCTACGTCGAAGGCTGGCAATATGCTACACTCCTACCTACTTCCGAAGCAGGTTTTCGGGGGAAATAGAGTGGATTGGCTCCACCTGGCTTTCACGCGCCGGCGCGGAGATCCCATTACACGACAATCTTACACTTCGTGGCGGAATTGACCAGGTCGCATATGATGGGAGCATCAATGCGAAACCGAGCCTCGGATTTTCCTTGCAGGGGCCTGTAGCGGCTTGGAAACCTATTCTGACCTATGGATACATTTTCGAACCATATTCGGCGGGAGGTATCCATATGTTGTCCCTAACGGTGGGCTTCGAATGATTCGGTATACAGTCTTTGCAGCGCTTCTGTTGTTTGCTCTCTCTTCCGCAAAAGGACAGGGATCTTCAACAAGCTCATCGCAGCTGAAGATTCCGCTCACAGCGCGATCGGCAGCACTGGGCGAAAGCACTGTCTCGGATCCCGGACAGTTCTCCTCCTGGTCCATCAATCCCGCCAACCTGTTCTCCGACTCCCCCCTGGCTATCGCGCTCACTCATTCGCAATGGATGCAAGAGATTCAAACTGAGTTTCTTGCAGCTCGAATTCCTATTGCGAGTGGCAGTCTCGGGATAGGGGTGTCGACGAACAGCGTCCCCGGAATCGAGATCAGGGATGTTCCTGGTCCATCTCTCGGCACATTCAGCGCAAGATTCGCGTCATTCCAGATTGGCTATGCACAGAATCTGACGGACGATATCATTCTCGGCGCATCCGCCAAGTACCTTTACGAAAAGTTATATGTCGACGAAGCCTCGGGTTTCGGATTCGACGCGGGCATGATCTACAACACTCCTATCCAAGGCTTGAAAGCTGGATTCGCTGTTACCAACATTGGAGGGCTTCAGCAATTCCAGAACGATCGTTCTGATCTGCCCACGTTTTCACGCATCGGTGCTTCATATGCCTTTCGACGAGACGACTTTGATTTCTCTGTGTTAGGAGCCTGGGCGCACAATCTTCGAGATCCTGAGAATCATGCGCAGGCAAGTCTTGAAGCCTCCTACAGTCAGAAGGTCTCGTTGCGTTTTGGGTATCAAACCGGATACGAATCCCGTGCCCTCTCTGCCGGCATTGGAATTCGTTTCGAGTTTATTCAACTCGACTACGCATATGTCCCATTTGCACTCGGACTAGGCGACAGTCATCTCTTTTCACTCGGATTCCAATTCTGATCCCTATGGCAATTCAAGTCATTTCATATACCGAAGACTGGAAAGAACGCTGGGACCGCTTTGTCCTGACCTCAAATAATGGCACGATGTTTCATCTGCAGAAGTTCTTTGACTATCATCCTAAAGGGAGGTTCAATTGGCATCATCTCCTGTTCACCGAGAACAAGGAGATCGTGGCAGTGCTCCCGGGTGCCTTGATGGGCACCACGTTCGAAACTCCCATCGGGGCATCGTACGGATCTTTCGTGACGAACGATCTCAGTTTTGCTAAGTCCCTCGAGCTCGTCGACACTTTTTCCGACTACTGCCGTGACCACTCTTTCGAGCGTGCCCTTTTGACACCACCGCCGTTCATGTATCAGAAGGTCATTACGCAACATCTGGACTACGCCCTGGCCTACAGAGGCTTTTCGTACGACAAGCACTACATTTCGCATGCTATCCAGCTGAATACCGACGACTTCGTATCACACTTCCAGAGCACTGCGCGTCGCTATGTCCACAAGTATCTGCGTGAACAAACGCTCCGGGTAGAGATGAACGATGACTACGAAGCATTCTATCCGAT
Organism: Ignavibacteriales bacterium; assembly: GCA_026390585.1. GTDB lineage: Bacteria > Bacteroidota > Ignavibacteria > UBA10030 > UBA10030 > UBA9647. The sequence goes on from JAPLFP010000067.1 coordinate 23,060, forward strand.
CCTCATTCAGAACAAGGCGCGGCATGGGGTCACGCCGACGCATACGCTCGAAGAAATCCTCCGTTTGAAGAAACTGCTACCCGAAAACTTGACGCTTTTCCTCGTTTACAAAGGAGCCAAACCCATTGCGGGTTCTCTCATGTTCTCCTGTAATGATCAGGTGACCCTCTGCTTCTACAACATGCTCCTCTATGAGTACGAACAGTACAATCCGATTCATATCGTCATGTACGAGGTTGTGAAGTGGGCCACCGAACGCGGCTTCTCCTGGGTCGACATCGGAGTATCGCAGGACACCAAAGCGGAAAATCCGATGACACCGTCGATGAACCTCATCCGCTTCAAAGAGAAATTCAATGCGCATGGACTCCTTCGGAGCACATTCTACAAGCGATTCATCTAACGCATGAAGATCCTTCACGTCGCTCCCCTCAATGTTGCCGGCGTGCCCTTCAGCATGATGGACATGCAGCGCAGGTCCGGCTCTGAGGCCAGACTTGTCACACTGCATCAAAGCGATTTTGCATTCCCGGAAGATATCTGCCTTCATATCCCCCTTCCTCGACATTCACTAGCCCAGTGGTGGCGCGAATCAAAGCAGAGACAGACCTTGGCACAAACCGAGGAATCAGACAAACAGGATACTCTTCTTCCTGTTCATGGTCCAAAGAATCTCGTTGAGCGCGCCTATTTCGCACTTGACGACAGAAGGCGCGAGCCAATTGTGCGCCGTGCGATCGAAGAATTCCAACTCGATACATTCGAGATCATTCATTATGATGGTGGGTTGGATTTCTTTCGGGATTGCCGATTGGCGAAGCAGTGGAAGAAAGAGGGAAAGAAGATCATCTGTCACTATATGGGGAGCGATCTTCGTGTCCGTGGTATCGATCCAACCATGAACAACTTAAGCGACTTGAACCTCACAAATGAGAGCGACCACCTGCTTCGACATCCCGACATTCACTACATCTACATTCCATTCGATGCAGATTCTTTGACTGTGAGACCTAAGGAAAACAATCGTCTGCGCATCGTCCACTCCCCCACCAACCGAGCAATGAAGGGGACCGAGTTTATCCTTCCCGTCATGGACGCCGTCCGGAAAGTACGGGACGTTGAATTTATCCTCGTGGAGAACAAATCGCACGATGAAGCGATTCAGATCAAGCAAACATGTGACCTTGCTATTGAACAAGTCGGCAATCTCGGAGGTACGGGATACGGTCGCAATTCTCTCGAAACACTGGCTATGGGAATTCCGACGATCACGGAGATGACCCCCGACTATTCTGCATGGCTTCCCGAAAACCCCTTCGTCCTTGCCACCCGTGAAACGCTTTATGAATCAGTTCTTGCGCTGATCGACAACGCCGTGCTTCGAAGACAACTGAAGGAACGGGGCCGACAATGGGTAGTCAAGTATCATTCCTACGCAGCAGTTCACCATCGGTTGATGGACCTGTACCGTGAACATCATATCATATGACGTTGGGAAGTATCCCAGAGCATTGCTCGTCGTCCTTGTCGTGGGACTGCTTCTCCGTGTCTTGTTCATTTCAGTTCATGAACGCCCGCTTTATTCCGACGAAAAGGAGTATGATCAACTCGCGCACAATCTCGCCACAAAGACGAGCTACACATACGACACATCTCCAACTGCGTATCGACCTATCGGATACCCGGCATTTTTGGGTTTCATTTACTATTTCTTCGGGCATCATCTCATTTTCGTGAAATTGCTCCAGGCGTTGGCCGACATCATGATTTCATTTCTCATCTACTTGCTATTGGCGGGTCATCCCGAAAGAACGCGAGTACTTGGGGCAGCTCTGTGGGCCTTCTTTGCTCCTGCCGTGTTCTATTCGAATCTGTTGCTTTCAGAAACCGTGTTCACTTTCCTTTTTGTGCTCATCACATGGATATTGTCCCGGAAATATGTCGGCAGTACCTCGCAAGCTGTTGTTCTGGGAGCATTGCTTGGGATCCTCACCCTGATCAAGCCGACGAGCGTCGTCTTCGTGCTGGTGCTTCCGCTTCTGATGCGACAATTCGAGATACCGCTCAGGAAGCTCTACCCAATGGCAATCGCGTTCATGCTTGTCCTGGCTCCGTGGCTTGTTCGAAACTATTTGGTTTTCGGTGAGTTCGCGCTCTCGTCCAATGGCGGAATCAATCTCATGATCGGCAACAACGCCAGCGCCACGGGGGCATATAAATATCCTGCCGATCAGAGTTACTCAAGTGGTTCCAAAGGTGAATTCGACGTTGATCGCAAGGCACTGCGCGCCGCTGCTGGTTACATTGTGAGCAATCCAGTCGCTTCTACCATCAACGCTGCAAAAAAGATAGGGCGTTTGTTTGAGAGCGAGGGTGGACTTCTCGTCATGACGTTTCACGACGCCCCGGAAGATGGATCCACTCACTACGGGACGAAATATGCATCTCTTCCTCTATCCTGGATTCTCTTGACCAATTTCTGTTATTTCATCATTATGCTAGGGGCAATATTTGGACTTTTCGCAGCTGAGAAAGGTCGTCTCTGGTGGATAGTCATCTCAGTTCTTGTGGGCTGGCTTGTGGTGCATGCTGTGTTCTTCGGAGGTGGCCGATTCCATTTCCCGTTAATGCCGCTGATGGCAGCATATGCTGCCCAGTTTCTGGGCGAGCCCAGAAAGCGATATGAATCCCTCTCTCGATTCCAAACGGGAATGGCGTTTGCTGCCTTATTGGTTTTCTGCACGCTCTGGTGCATCGAAGGGTATGTGGTATTCTATGGTTGATTTTTCTTCTCCGAGACGTATTGAACGCATGTATGCCATCGCACTCTTGGCGGTAGCATCGGCTCGCTTTTTGAATCTCGGGTTTCTTGATCTGCAGGCATGGGACGAAGCTCTTTACGCTGTCCGATCTGTAGGGATACTCCACTTCGGCGGAGTTCTTGACCAGACTTCGTTCTCCATTGGAGGACTCTACTCTTCGCTTCCCCCTCCACTTTATGTGTGGCTCACGAGCTTCTCCTTCCTGATCTTCGGAGTAACAGAATTTGCCGTTCGGTTCTTCTCAGCAATGTTCGGCGGGCTCACCTTGTTGGTTATCTACAAGATTGGGAAAGAGCTCCATAGTCCTAAGCTCGGATTCATCGCAGCAATGCTTTTCGGATTGAACCCTTTCGTCTCATTCTATGCTCGACAAGGGCAGTTCGACACGACCATGGTATTCTTCCTCTCACTCGCTGTCTTGTACCTCCTCAGATATGAGCTCCGTGGAGGTCTTCACTACGCTCTCATCGCAGGTCTGGCAATCGGCGCAGCACTGATGACCAAGCTGTTCATCGGGTTCGGAATTCCCCTCGCGTACTTTTTCTGGAAGGCTGCGACACACGACGGCAAGGCGCCACTCTGGAGACCCCTGCTGGTGTCACTTGGTGTAGCTCTTCTCATCTCCGCTCCTTGGCACGTCTACATGACGATGGTGAGAGGTTTCAGCAATCCACTTTTCTTTCTGGACGCTTCCGGGATTATCGAACGCTCCGTCGCAGGTATAGAAGGAAATGTCAAACCGCTCGAAGTGTTCTATTACGTGAACCAGTTCTTCGTCCTCTTCCCCCTCGGAGTTGTTTGGTTCATTGCAGGAATCTATCGTGTCTTCCGGAACCGCGAACGCGCCTGGCTTTTGCTCGCTATTTGCTTCTTGGTCTTCTTCGTAGTCTTCACATTGATGAGAACGAAACTCGCGGTTTATCTCCTCCCCATGTTGGTTCCTGCTTCACTTTTCGCTGCTTACTCTTTGGTGTCAGTGGGAAACGGATTCTTTTCGAAGAGACTCACGGCGAGTTGTCTCGCTATTACTGGCATTGCTTTCGTGTGGGCTTCAAACCAGACCTGGCGGAACACAACTAAGTCATTGGCTTTTCAGCTCATCCATGCACAGCTCCCGCCATCTTCCGAGATCATGGTCTATCTCCCATTTGTTGTCATCTCCTGTTGTGTCCTCTTGATCGCCTATACACTTTACAGGAGAGATGATTTCGCCCGACTGAACATATTCATGCCGTCCATCATCCTCGTGCCGGCGTTTGTGACCTGCTTCTACACAATCGTAGCGGTCGATCAGTTCGAGTTTAGAGATGGGGGGCACGATCTGGCTGAATTTGTCGCGGAGCACCAGCCCACCACTCTACTTGTGACAGGATTTGATCGCAATCCACAGCTCACGTTTTACTTGGAGGGTGCAGACATTGGATGGCGTGACGATATCGAAGTGAAGCGGTTGAAACCACCCACAGAGCGGTCGCAGTTGAGGGGATGGCTCTCAGAGCAAACGAAAGATCTTCCCGGCGATGCTCTTGTGGTTGTCGAGAAAGACAAGTTCATCCGCTATGAGTGGGTCACCGCGGAGGAGCTCATTCCGTTGAACTTCTCTCTCGTTTTCGAAAGCAGGCGCTATGCCGTCTTCCAAAGAACCCCTTCCACGGAGCTGGCACAGCTCATCAACTGACAGCTTCCTTTATCCACTTCAGGTTGTCGAGAGGGACAAAACCATAATTGTAGAAGTTGAAGCTCTTGATTCCGATCTCTTTCGCTACGGACATCTTCTCCAGGAATTCCTTCCTTCCCCCGCTTTCCGGTAAGCCAAGCTGCAATCCCAACGTTATTTCCGCATCCCCCACCAGCGATTGAAGCGCCTTCAAGGGTTCGCGAAGTGAAGGCCCGTCCTTCACATATCCCAAAGCAAGCAATCCTCCCGCGGTTTTTGCGGAGGCTGCAGCATCGACACTTACCATCTTCCTCGCGAGCGGATCTACGTTGATAAGCTGTCGCAATTGCGTGTTGCCCGCAACCGTCATCAATTCCTCAAGTAGCGACTGAACAACAGATTTTCTCCACTCGAGAAATGGTTCGATGAGTTCGGACGGCAATCTATCCACAGTGGACAGATCAGCAACTCCTTTCGACGGATCTTTGAAATAGTTCTCCAGTTTCTGTTTGGTAAATGCTCGGAACGAAACGAGATCCACTCTTGCCAGTTTCGCACTTGTGAGACATGATGGGCAGAAGCAGAAGCCGAGAAGCATCCGTGCCGCTTGGGTAAGCTCAATGCCTTCACGTTCATGGTGGAAGCCATGAGCATAGCCTTGAAATTGAAGCGCCTCGAGCTCGATCGTCTGCACACCACGAGCAGCAATATCTGCAATCAGTGTCCGAAGGTACTTCCTGACATCCGGATTGCTGGGACACAGGTTGTGGTAAAGCTTGTCGCCAAAAGCATCTTCGCTCGCAACTTCTGGATGCTCTGTCCCCATCGGAGTATTGTGGCAGCACACCACCCACGCCCTCGTCTTCATCCCCCACTTGTCGGCAACTTGTTTTACTCTTTCGAGGCTGTGTCCAGCCTGGACCAATGAGTTGACCTTGGGATGAAGTTTTCCATAGAGTGCTTGCTTCGGATTGAAGTAGACAGTACCGTCCTCCGGAAACACCACCTTTCGTTTCGGATTATGGGGTTCAAGAAATTTTCCTGCGTGATAGCCTGTGGCCAGACTTATGGCAGTTAATCCATTCTCCGTGAGATTGCGAAACACCTCTTCATAGCCCTCATCAACAATGTCCCAGAGATATGTCCACATTGAAGCGGAATACTTTGGCAGACCCGCAAGGGTGCTCAGCAACTGAGAGTGAACTGCTGCCTGCGCAGCGATGGGAGCGAAAGCTATTGATGTCAGGAATTGTCGTCGGTCCATGGTATCCCTAGAATAGTCAGAGGTCTGAAAAGAAGAAATATTGTTGACAATGTAGCTCAATGAGGAATCGATTTCAAGCCCCATGAAAGAGCTCTTGCCAGCCAAAGAGAGGTGAATCTCGACTCAACTCAGAGTCAAACGTGCACTGCTCACTCCGACCGTCATGTTGCCATTGCGAGTGAACATACGTGCGACCGGAGAAAGGATCCGATGATCGATTTCCGCTCAGGATCCTTCGAACGATCATGCTCTGCGTCTCGCGGATTGTGAGCGTCAGTTTTCCCACAACAGGATCACTGTGAATCTCGACGGATGACGCAATACGCCCTTAGGAGCCTTGACTGGAGGGTCACAGAGGCCTATATTAGTTCTAGCACCTGCCTCTCACGACAGGCCAGATTCAATCATGACCTTTGTCCTTGTAAGATCTCCTGGAAGGGCGAGAAATGCTGCAGAGAATTCGAGTTGCCCTGGCATTTTTCCTCGCTATCACATGGACGGGGAGCGCAGGCTTGTACCAAACCTCGCTTCCCTCACTTTCGCCACGTGAGAAATATGAGGTCGTTTCCAGCCGAGAAGTAAGACCCGGTGTCACGTACTACTACATCGCCGGAAAACGCGGTCCGTGGCGAATCCATGTCCTCGAGATTGACCTCCATCATTCGGAGCTTGAAATCGCGGCGGCAAGAGCCCTTGACAAACTCTTCGGCAGGGAACCGACGAGCTCGATTGCCCGGCGTCACGACTCGAATGAGCGCACTGTGGTCGCTGCGTTGAACGCCGACTTCTTTGACCTGGCGACAGGTGAGAATGAAAACAACAATGTGGTGGAAACCGAATTTGTCAAAGGGACCGAAGTGACCAAATCTCCAAATGACGTCTTCGATAACATTCACTCTCAGTTTGCTGTTTCGATTAGTCGCAAGCCTTTCCTCGACCGATTTGCGTTTATGGGGAGGGTTTTCTGGACTCAGGGCATCGCCTCGGACTTGCACGGCGTCAATGATGCCCCGAGATCGAACAGCTTGGTTCTCTTCAATCACTACTACGGCCCTTCAACCCCGATCGATACTCTGAAGATGGATATTAAGGAATTGCCGCTTCGCGAGATCAGGAAGGATCATGACACCTCGTATGCAATTGTTACCGGAAAGGTGACTTCCGTTGGTACAACCATTGGTGCCGGGATGCTTGTGCTTTCTGGATACAACCTCCAGAATCCGAACCTCATTTCATCGGCGAACGTCGGTGATACCGTAAGAATCTGGGTTGGCACCAATCCCGATCGCGGCACGCTGAAAACCCTTGTCGGAGGCTGGCCTAGGATTGTATTGAACGGCAAGAATATCGGCGCTTCCGTTGATTCCATCGAAGGCACATTCCCCAGATTTTCGGCCCAACGTAACCCTCGGAGCGGAGTCGGTTTCTCGATGGATAGCACGACAGTCTATTTCTTGGTGGTTGACGGTCGACAGCCGTCCAGCGCAGGCATGACGCTCGTTGAGTTTGCCGATTTGATGATTTCACAAGGAGTTTATCAGGGATTGAATCTCGACGGCGGCGGCTCGACGACATTTGTCCTAGAGGGCAGGATCATGAACTCCCCATCAGATGCTACGGGGGAACGGCCTGTTGGCAATTGCCTTCTCCTCACCGCTCCAAAACAAAAGTAGATTGTCCATGATCTCGTCACCTTTCGGACAGCGATTGACACCGGAATTTGGGACATGACTTTCAATTGTCGCCTATGTGTTAGACTGGTTGCGATAGTATAGCGGACCGACCCTGTTAGATCCAATCGCTGCCAATGGCCATTTGTCCGTCGAGTTTCCCTCGAGGGAAACTCACTTCATCGAGGTCGTCAGGAAATGACCCGCATACATCTTGCCACCGTTCACGTCGGAGCGGAGGTTCTCCTCCGCTCGCAGCTCAATCTCATCCGCGGAAAGCGGATAGGCGTCGTTACGAATCACTCCGCCCTGCTTCATGATCGGACGCATCTTGTTGACGCTCTCGTATCCCAGAAGGATGTACATGTTGCAGCACTTTTTGGACCCGAACACGGGATCCGAGGGCAAGCACCGGACCGGAAAGGGGTCAAGGATGAGGTCGATCCGAAGACAGGCGTTCCCATCTTTTCTCTCTTCGGCAAGACGACAAAACCGACATCCCGAATGCTTACGGGAATCGACGTTCTTCTCTTCGATATTCAAGATGTCGGCGCAAGGTTCTACACCTACACGACCACGCTGGCGTTATCCATGGAGGCAGCTGCAGAAAAGGGAATTCCCGTTGTCGTGCTCGACAGACCGAACCCAATCGGAGGCTTGCACACGGAGGGACCGATTCGCGAGGAGAGACTGAAATCGTTTGTGGGATGGCTCCCCTTCCCGATAATTCACGGACTCACCATCGGCGAAATTGCGTCGATGATTGCCGGCGAAGGTTGGCTTCGAGGAAAGACCAAGCCGCAGTTGCATGTCGTGAAAATGAAGGATTGGCAAAGAGATTTCTACTTTGATGATACAGATCTCCCATGGACCAGACCATCTCCGAGCATCCGGTGCCTCCATACAGCTCTTGTGTATCCTGGGACCTGCTTGATAGAAGGAACGAACGTGTCAGAAGGACGTGGGACTGATCATCCGTTTGAATACATCGGGGCTCCGTGGATAGATTCAAAGACTTTTGCGATAGCGCTCAATTCTTCAGGACTGCCAGGCGTAACATTCAGAGCAATCACGTTCACACCGAGATCGACCAAAGCCGTCACAACAGACTCAAAGTACGAAGGCGAACAATGCAATGGAGTTTCCCTCAGAGTGGTTTACCGTAACAGATTTCGAGCCGTCGCGACCGGCATGCAGATCCTCTTCGCCCTGCAAACGCTCTACTCCGAACAATTCCAGATAAAGTCACGTCGTTTCGATGAACTCGTCGGTTCGCAGTCAGTTCGAAAAGCTCTAAGAAAGGGGCAATCACTCTTCCAGTTAGAAGCAGAATGGGACAAGGGACTCGAGAATTTCGACAATCTCCGAGGGAAATATCTCTGCTATCGATAGCCCTGAGAGGTTGCGAACCGTTTCTAAATTCTCTGCATCATAGAGAAAAAGGAACGGATCTCATGCCAAGCCTGTTAGATTGAAAAGGCCGCATCCATCATCGATGAGAGGAAATGATGAACTCAAAAGCCACTTCCATCCTGATTGTCGTCGCACTGGTCGGCGTCGGGCTTGCCATGTTTTCTTGCTCCAAGAAGGATCAGCGGGGGATGGATTCATCGTCCGGAGGAATCCAGTGGCATTCGTACAACGACGGCGTCGCACTTGCACGCACTCAAAACAAGAAACTGCTCATCGATGTCTACACGGACTGGTGTGGTTGGTGCAAGAAAATGGATTCCGACGTTTACACTAACGAAAACATCAGGACTCTTCTTGCCAGCAATTTTGTCGCTGTGAAGCTCAATGCTGAATCTTCGAACAATGTAACTGTCGGAACCGACCAGCTTGATGAAGCGAGCCTTGCCCGAGCGATGGGTGTATCGGGATATCCAACGACGGTGTTTCTCGATTCAGGCGCCGGACCGATTACAAAGGTCGCTGGATACATGGAAGCGAAGGAATTTGCGACAGTGTTGCGGTTCATCGGTGAGGATCACTACAAGAACAAAACGTTTGACCAGTTCAAATCGTCAGTCGGCGCTGGAACGAAGAACTAGTTCCGGTGAGTCACCCTGCAACGAATCGTGCTCTTAACCAGTTACTGCCGTTTCGGTAGCAGTAACATTGAGCTTGGAAGCAGTCATCAACACTCCTGCCACAAACCACCACTCCAGGCAGTTGATGAACGTGCCATAGTAGTTCTGGAACACCGCACCAACCAGCAATCCCATCAGCGAGAAGGCTGCTCCCCATCCTACAGCACGAAGAGTGTTGCTTTGCATCATCCTCGCTGATTTGAATCCCGTTACCAGAACGACGCCCCACAGTGAGAGAAAAGCCAAGAGTCCTGGCACCCCTGAAGACACGAGGACGGTGAGGTAGTCATTGTGTGGATGGACGGTCGTATCATAGTAACCTTCAATGCAATAGCGATCAAAAACCAAATCCCAGTTATCCTCCCCAACTCCGAGGAGAGGGTTCCCTTCTGAGATTCTGACAGCAGTTTTCCACAGGTTGAGTCTTGTCTCATTTTGCCCCGGGTCAAGAATCGATCCGACGCGGTCCCGTAGTGTGGGTACGGTGAGCATTCCTCCTACAACGAGAACGAGGAGTAACGAGGTCAGGATCGTTCCGAGTCTTCGGCTGCGTATGAATGCGAATACTGGAATCGCGACGGCGAAGGAGAGCCAAATGCTTCGGGCAAACGACCCGACAACAGCGAGAAAGCTCAATGCAGAAAGCGCCACGAAGTACCACCTCTTGAATTCGAATGAGAAACTTGTCGAGAAGAAAAACACCGCCATAGCGAGTGCGGCAAACGTCAGGTAAAAGCTATAGAACCCCACGGCGCGATAGAGCCCGCTCCCCATCGGGTCGAGCGGTACGTGGCGATAGAGTTCCATCCCACCTCCCACCTGCCAGACAGCGTAGACAGCGGCGACACATCCTGAAGACAGAAACACCATCAAGACCTTTTTCAGGAATGCCTCGTCGTCAATTGACCAGTACAACATCAGCATGATGAATAAGGGCCACTCATTGTCGAGTATTGCACCAAGACTGTGCCCCGGCCGCTCGGAAAGTCCCGCCGAGAGTATGTTCCACCCCAAATAGACAATCAATGGAACAAATGCAAGATGCCAACGAACGTTCCAATTCCTATTAACGATTCCCTCCCCCAACCAGCCGAGAAATGCTATCCCAATGGCAAACTGTGCTGGCACATGTGAGACGGGAATACTCAGAGCGAACAAAAGGATTCCAAATCGTGTCGTTGCTTTGAATGCTGATTCTCTCTTCATTTCAACTCCCGGGATTGGGCCCGTTTCATTTCGAGAACTCGTGCGATGAATCGGTCGGCTCCATCGATGAGAACCTGTGGCTCGATATCGGATATCCGTTGTTCCCCTTTGGCCATGACGACATCATACGGTACCTTGTGCGGCAGCCATTCCTGTGAAGCATTCACAGGAGCGTAGATGGCGAGGACGGGCGTCTGCATCGCCGAGGCGAAGTGAACAATTGAAGTGTCCGGACTAATCACAAGAAAAGCCCCTTCGATGAGCGAGGCCAATTCACCAAGCGGTTTGGAACTCAGTGTTCGATATACCAGGCTCTTCAGAAAATCCGATTCAGTGCAGATAGCCTCGCTCGTTGCCTTGTTGCCAGGCGCATCAAGCACCACGACGCGAAAATCCGGTTTTTCAGATAGGTTTTTGACCAGAGCCGCCACCTGACGCGCCTCGAGCGATCGGTCCATGTCCTTTCCCGACGGATTCAAGATAAGATACGGCAGGCCCGGGGATTTCGGTTCGGATCTTCGATGGAGAATTTGCTTCTGCAACCAGTCGTCTACTGTGCGCTTCGCATCAGCGCCTATCGCTATTTGAAACGTCAGTTCCTCACGCTGGACGGATATCCCGAACGCCTGTTCGACGAATGAAACATATGATTCGAGCATATGTTGCTCGAATCGCCTGACTTTGACAAGGCGATTGAAATAGAACGCGTAGCGATCTGGCCCCTGACCCACTTTGCACCCGTTCGGAGCAACGAGGTTTGCCAGAATACCGGGACCCGTTGTACGGTTGAAAATGAAGTTCAAAACAACATCATACCGTTGTTTCCGCAGATGAACGATCTGTCTCAGCAGCCTCACCCAGTTCGTCTCAATGATCATGAGATTGTCAACCAATGGGCTTCTCTGCACAACTTCCGCGTTGACTTTGCTCGCAAGAACATCAAGCCGAATGTGAGGATATTGCTGTTTCAGTGTTCTCAGAATCGGCGTCGTAACAATCATGTCTCCGATCCGATCGTAGCGGAGAATCAGAATCCGTTTGACGCGATGGAGATCGATTGGCGCGTCTAAGACGGGATTGCGGAATATCATCCGCAACAACGGATAGACCAGCTTCTTACGAAAGAAGCGCTCCAGTGCTTCGATGGGTTTGGTCATGCAGTAGGTGGGGCAAGGTGCTGAGTGTTGACCGTTGACGATCCGATCTGCTGCACCAGCTTGTCAATTGCATGGAAGACTTCTGCCTGCGAAATGCGACGCAGATCATCAATATCTGTTACCACCGTCTCGCTGAGAGAACCGTACGGTTCCCAGATCCGCAGCTCTTTGTTCGATTGGACATACATGACGACCGATGGAATCGAAAACGCTGCCGCAAGATGAACGGCTGAGGTGTCGGGCGTCATGAGCATCCATAGCGTCTGGATGAATGCAGCGAACTGGTCAAAGGATTTTGTCTCGGGAGAGAGCACAACCTCCGGAAATGGCTTTGCTATTGCTTGCGCCACCGGTTTGTCGGAGGGTTGATACAAAACCAAAATCGGAGACCCGGGATACTCTTTCCGTAGCCAGCTGATGAGCGCCTGGTAGTTCTCAACTCCCCAGAAACGAGTCCCTTCTCCCGGCGATATGTTGATCCCGATAAGCTTCCTACCAAGTATGTTATGCTCTTTCAGGAACCGATCAGCAAACTCCTGGCTCTCCGACAAAATGTTGTAGTAGACTTTGAGATTGAGATCTTCTCGGCTAATCCCAAACACCGTCAACAACATCGCCAAACGATCGATGATATGGGTCTCCTTGCGTGAAAGGAGCGGGACGGAGATGTCATAGGTGTAGGCATTCTCTTTCGACAATCCAACATTCCACTTCCCTCCTGCAAGTGCACAGAGGACCGTTGACGTGGCAGACGGATTATCCATCAGATCAATGACAAAATCGTACTGCTCCCTCCGGACTTTCCTTAGGATATCGACTGCGCTCGCCGCAGTCTTCTTGTAGATCCAACGTTTCCGGACAAGTGGTTCATTCTCAAGGACGAAATGATTGTTGGAGCTTAAGAGGAAATCGACGGTCGAGTTCGGGTATCGATCCTTCATTGCGTGGATGAGAGGCGTAGAAACGAGAACATCCCCAATCCGATCTTGCCGGACAAAAAGGTATTTTCGTGAGGAGAAGTCGATGGATGCGGGCAACGGACGAGAGCGTCTTACCAGGAGGCCCAGGAGACGAACCAGAAAGCGACGGAATCCGATTTCGACAGGTTTTAGGAACTCCATCTAGATCGTCCCTTTGCCCTCTTTTCCCTCATCGTTGAACTGAAGTGAATAGAGGCGCTTATAAAGCCCCGTGTCGTTGAGAAGAAGTTGCTCGTGCGATCCTTGTTCGATGATACTCCCGTGGTCGAGGACGAAAATCTTATCACACCGATATACCGTCGAGAGTCTATGAGCGATGATGAAGGAGGTGCGCCCTTCCATCAGCCTGTCAAGAGCCTCCTGCACCATGAGCTCTGACTCACTGTCCAGCGCTGACGTGGCTTCATCGAGGAGCAGGATCTTGGGATCGCGCAATATTGCCCTTGCAATCGCCAACCGCTGGCGCTGCCCCCCCGACAACTGAACCCCCCGTTCGCCGATCTGTGTGGCGTATCCAAGCTCCAGTTGGGATACAAACGAATGCGCATTCGCCATCGTCGCGGCCACGACAATCTCCTTTTCAGAAGCATCGAGCTTACCGTAGCGGATGTTTTCCTCAATCGTTCCGGAAAACAGAACAACTTCCTGAGGAACGATGCTTATCTGAGACCTGAGATCTGTGAGGTTCATCGCGCGTGTGTCGTGGCCATCGATCTCTATCGATCCCGAGGACAATTCATAAAACCGAGGGATCAAATTAATGAGGGTTGTCTTGCCACTTCCGCTGGGACCGACCAATGCCACTTTTTCCCCGGGATTGACAGCGAAGCTGACATGTGAGAGCGCGGCAATCTCATTGTTGTATGAGAAGGACACATCTTCGAATTCCACTTTCCCTGCCTTGACGACGAATGATCCGGGCTTGTCGTGCAGTTTCTCCTTCTCAAGATCGAGCATCTCAAAGATCAGGCCAGCCGAAACGAGCGTCTTTTGAATCCGGGC
>JAPLFP010000136.1 GCA_026390585.1 Ignavibacteriales bacterium
GCGATACGGCTTGCCCGCCTTCAACAGGCGAACCGCCTGGAGTCGACGTTTCTCCAAGCTCTGGGGTGTACCTTGTGGTCTCATGACCTCTAAGATACAACATTCTGGAAAAAGTATCCATTCAATAATTAAATGTCAATAAGTTCCAGATTCGGAGCCAGGCAATCAGATGGCATTATTTCGCCAAAGGGCCGATGTGGAATGCTCCAACGTGGCTTGCAGTAGCAGGAGACTGTAAGCTCAGGACGTTTGTGCAGATTCGAGAATGATCTCAGCGACATCTTTCACGAGGACGCGTTCAGCGGCATCCTTTGCCTTTACCCCATCCGTTAGCATCGTCATGCAGAACGGACACGCTGTCGCAATCACTGAAGCGTTTGTCGCGATTGCCTCCTCCGTTCTCTCGATGTTGACACGCTTCCCTTCTTTTTCTTCCATCCACATTCTCCCACCACCAGCACCACAGCAAAAGCCTTTGCTACGAGAGCGCCCCATTTCTACAAGGTCCACACCAGGAATTGCCTGTAGCAAATCTCGCGGTTGCTCATACACCTCGTTGTACCGGCCAAGATAGCAGGAGTCATGATACGTCAACTTCGCTGCCTGCTCCTTGGTGATCTTAATCTTCCCCTCGTTTATCAACCGGACAAGGAAATCCGTATGATGGACGACCTTGTAGTTGCCACCGAACTGTGGATACTCATTCCGCAAGGTGTTGAAGCAATGCGGACAGGCAGTGACGATAGATTTCACGTTGTAGTTATTCAGTGTGGCAATGTTCTCCTTCATAAGGATCTGCGCCAGGTACTCATTGCCAATTCTTCTGGCGGAATCGCCCGTACATTTTTCTTCCACACCCAAAATCGCGAACGAGACGCCGGCTTGCTGCAGGAGTTTGGCCAGCGCTTGCGTGACTTTCACGTAACGACTGTCAAAAGCTCCGGCACATCCCACCCAGAACAGAATTTCCGCATCAGGTTTCTGCTGAAGTGTCGGAATGTTCATCCCCTCCGCCCAGTCAGCCCGGCTGCTTGCAGGAAACGCCCACGGCGAGAAATTGTTTTCGAGATTCCGGAACACCACCTGCACCTCCGGCGGGAAATTCGACTCCATCAGAACCAAACTGCGCCTCATATCAACAATCGCATCAACGTGTTCGATATTCACAGGACACTCCTGCATGCAAGCCATGCACGTCGTGCAAGCGAACAACTCCTCCGCCGTGATGTAGTCATGGAGCAAAGTCTTCTCGAGAGGACTCTTCTCCCCTTCTGCAGTCGAGACTTCCTGAACGCCGGCAAGGACGAGCGGAGCTTTTTCCTCGAGCCTTTGCCGTATGTCCATGATAATCTTGCGGGGGGACAGAATCTTTCCCGTCGTGTTTGCCGGACATGCCGCTGTGCATCTCCCACACTCCGTGCACGTGTAACCATCGAGCAGCTGCTTCCATGTAAGATCTTGCACATCGGTTACCCCAAACTTCTCCACATTCTCCGCTTCGAGATTGATCGGCTTGATCGCCCCTTTTGCTTTGGACGCCGAGAAGTAGACGTTCGGAATCGACGTCAGCACGTGCAGATGTTTTGAATACGGGAGATAGTTCAAGAAAATGAGAACGACACCGACGTGCACCCACCAAAACAACTCAAACCATACTCGGAGGGAATCGAGCGACATGGAGTCGAACAGAGGCATAAAGACAGCAGAAAAGAATCTCCCGCCGGTGTAGGTGTTCCCTTCCATGACAAGACGAGTTGCGTTCTGCCCCAACATGCTGACCATGATGAAGAAGATCATCATCAGAATGAAAGTGGCATCCAGAGAACTGTGGCCGGCGAGTTCGAGTCGTTTCGGCCGCAAAACGTATCGACGGTAGAGAGCAACGAGTACAGAAACGATCACGAGGCCGCAGAAGAGATCCTGGAGAAAAGTCAGTGGCGCGTACAGAGAGCCGAGGAATCGGAACGAGAACCCCGAAACAATCCCCTCCCCAATCGATTCCAACACCGCCGAGAGCAGGACGAGGAAACCCCAGAAGATGAATGCGTGCATCAAACCAGCTAGAGGCTCGCGCAAAATCTTCGATTGTGCGATCGCAACCACAAGCGTCTTCTTCAGGCGGGCCACCGGGTTCTCAAACCGGCTTTCTGGCTGACCAAGACTCAGGTATTTGATCAACCGGCGCACGCTGAAAGTGAAAACACCGAGCGCACCGAGCAGCACCAGGAGAAAGATGAAGTTCTTTGTCGTCATTAACTGCAGCCCTCTATGCTTTGTACTCTGATTCCATGATTGTCACCGCCTCCCCTGCAATACTGACCTGCCGCACGCCGTGACCGGTCACGCGCAGCCGCACTTTGACTCTGCCCCTTCGACCGATGTCATCACCCTGTTCAGCGATGAACTCCATTCGTCCATCCGGAAGCAGAAACGATGGGATCGGAAAATCCTGATGGATGGCATATTGGTAGAGATATACTCCGAGTGGCCCGTTGGCAGAGCCCGTGACAGGATCTTCGACGATGCCTACAGCCGGAGCGAAGAACCGTGAATGCACCGCAGAACTCTGTTCGATTGTTTCGAGACAAAAAATACTGACCCCTAGTGTCTTTGTGGCTCTCGTATAGGAATCGAGGAGGCTCAAATCCGGATCAAGTGAGCTGATCACAGAAAGTTTCCTCAGAGGAAGATAGAGGTATGATTCAGATACGTAAGGAAGACCCTTCTGAACATCCGACGGACGGATCCGAAGAGCCTTAAGCAGCGCTAATGGGACCTTCTTGTGCACCCGGAATTCCGGTATAGGGAGCTGAAACTCGATCATGGTCCCTGAGTATCTCTTGTCAACCATAATCCCAAGAATCCCACTCCTTGTCTGCAGCCTGAAATGATACGTCCCCGGGTGTCTCATCCCATACATCCCCGACTCCGCGAGAGCATGAAAACTCGCAATTGTTGCGTGACCGCAAAGGGGCACCTCAGCCGCAGGTGTGAACCATCGGATCTGAATGTCAGCGCTCTTGACTGTCGGCGGCAGGATGAATGCGGTTTCCGAGAGATTGAGCTCGCGCGCGATGTTCTGCATCATCTTCTCATTCAGCCCCTTGGCATCCAGAACAACCCCGGCAGGATTGCCGGTGAATTGCTCCGTCGTGAAAGCATCAACATGCTTGACTCTGTACGATTTCATAGCGCGCGCCTTTCTCCAATGTTTCAAACGTGTTCACAACTACTCTTTGCCGATGAGCTGAACGAAGATCGTTCGGTCCCGCGGCCGGTTGTCGTGGTCGACGAGGACGATCTGCTGCCACGTCCCGAGCAAGAGCTCCCCCTGGGAAAACGGTATTGTCAAGGATGGACCCATGAATGCTGCACGAACGTGGGAATGCCCGTTACCGTCATGCCACGTGTCATCGTGATGGTACCGAGGTCCTTGCGGAGCGATCCGCTGCAGCGCTTCCGGTATGTCCCGGCGAAGGCCGGGCTCAAACTCCGTTGTTGTGATGGATGCCGTCGATCCTGAAACAAAAACAGTTGCTATCCCTTCCCGAAGCTTGCGCTGAGCAAGGATGACCGCGACGTGTTCCGTGATGTCGACAACTTCCGAGTTCCCCCGGGATGAGACGGTGAACTGTTCAGTCAGGATTTCCATAGCCGTACTGCCGTGAGAGTTCTTTGCTCTTTTATGAAGAGAACAAATGGACCTCGAACAAAAAATGAGTCAGGCACATAGCCCGTCAGATTTCGGCCGATCACATCAGCGAAAATGCGCTTGCCATTCGGCAAGCGGTAGACGACAAGGTTATTCTCCAGCTTTGGGTCCGATGTGTTGTGACGACTTTGGACATGAAAATTGAACAAGAGAATATCGTTTTGCCGGACGAACTCAACTCTGCCGGAAAGCTCCTTCCCCTTCGTTTCCTTTCCTACAAGAGCGACAAGCATCGGATCAGCCTTTTCTTCGACGAAAACCTCAGGCAGCGTCACTTCGGGAATGCTCTGCTCTTCGACCGCCCGGCGGCGAAGTTGGTGGAGTTCTTCGAGGGAACCGTCATGTGTTTTGAGCAAGACACCTGATTGAAGGTCAAGTTCATATCCAACCCTTCTCTCAAATAAGTCCCGATAGGCGATGACGCGATCCTCATACCCAAACCAGTAGGCCACGTCATCGTTGCGCCAGAGCTGGACGCCAGACGTCGAATCAAACGCCCGGATTCCTTTGTGTTCCGGCATGTCGGGTTTCGCGAACGCATGCAGGAGAACTACATTCTTCTGGACGGCTTCGATCCCAACCCACCACTGCTCATCGAGACGCAAATCCCCCCAGAGCGCCTTCCCTGTGGACAAATCAAGGCTGAAAAACGACGCGACTTTCTGTTCCGGATCGCGGCATTCCCCCACCAGCGTTCCATGATCGCAAAGCACCATTCGCCAAATGATGCTGCCAGCTGAGTACGTCCATTCAGGGGAAAGATGGTCAGACTTGAGAAATGAGAACATGCTCACCAGAAATTTCCGATGAACGTATCGTTTTTTTGAGGGATTTGCAAGCGATTGACTGGATCAATGAAAGCATAATATATCAAAGGACGACAGGAAGAGGATTTATTGCCGGGCAGGTCGAATTGCGGATGTTAGCTTGCTGATCTCAGGCCCCAAGAAAAACAGAAGGCGGGCAGCCCTCCACTGCCCGCTTCGTCACATCATTACTGAAACGCGAATCCGCTTCGGTTGAATCACTCTGTTCCCGAAGCGATTACATCCTTGTCTTGTTCGACTCGGCGTTTGAGGGCTGCGGCGTCGGAGTTCACTGGAAATGGCCTTGATCGTCCTGACCTTTCAACTGGGCAATTGTGATACGTGAACTAGATTTTCCGTGAAGGAGGTCCGTCTTTGGATTTCGAGATCCGAAGCCACCGGTCGAGTCCATGCTCCTCGTGGCGGTCCGGATTTTCCACATCACAAATCCACTGGTGAGGATTGCTGGCGATATAGTCGCGAATCCTGGCAAGCGATCGGTCATCGCGGATGATGTGTTCGTAAAAGCCTGATTGCCATCCAAATCCTTCGCTTCCATTTTTTCGGCAAGCGGTTGTCACCGCAGCCTTGAATGTTCTGATGATGACGGCCAACGAACCCGCCTTGGGGGAAATCTGCGAATGATAGGTCTTTGCAGGGATGTTCAATTGGACATCCCTATGTGGATTGTCCAATATGCGAAGAATTCCATGGATATGGTTGGGCATGACAACGAATTCATCAATTTCAACATTCGGAAAATGGGCAGGCAATTGGTTCCAACATTCCAACGCCGTTGTGCCATTCGCGTTCACATTCATCACCCCGTCCACAATCTCCCCAAACAAATGCTCTCGCCCTCTCGTACAAATCGTCACAACATACTCGCCGGGTTGTGAATAGTCATACCCCTTGAGACGAATGTGTTTCCTCTCTCGAATTATGGCTTCTTGTTTGCCGCCCACGCAATATCCCCATCGTACGACACCACCGTTGATTCTCCTCCATGGCGCTGGACGCGCACGCTGGATAGGAACATCTTGACCTTTGTCGTTTGGCCGACGGCCACAATGGCCATCTTCTCCGTCGGGATTCTGTCTGTGGTGGCCTTGCCATAGTCAGCCAGTAGTTTGTTCACGAGCGGCTGCAAGTCAATGCTGAGTGAATCAACGATCTTGGCATCGCGCGAGATGGTGACGGTCATCTTGCTAAGATCTTGCCCAATCCGATAGGAAATCCCCTGCTCTGAAGGTTCCTTCTTCGGCACCCCAGAAAATACATGCTGCGCTCGCAACATATGATCATAGCCATCGATAGCAAGGGATCCGTCTCGATCCGCCGTAAACACCATCATTCCACTCGACGATGCCTGCCATACTCTCACGTATTCTATCCCCATCAGTTTTGCGACGTGAGCCGGGTCTTTATATGCCGACGCTTTTCCAACAAGGTCGCTCTTCAGGCTCTCGCCGAACCAAGATTGGATAGCATCGAACCCATGCATCTCTGACAGATAGGAAATAATCGAGCTGATCTGCTTCGTGGCCTCGAATGTCACTGAATCATGCTTGCTCTGCACCCGCCCGTCGACGAGAATGTGATTACGTGTTAGCAATTCCTGAAGACGGCCCACCTGACTGTTCTCCGAGACAGCGAACATCCCCCAAGGGCCAAAGCTTACAGCGAACGCCCAAACGCACATCGACGTCGGAATAAAGAGAATCTTCTTCCTCTTGCTCAGTATGAAATAGGGGACGATGGCGCACAGCCAAACCCCGGTTGCTATCGCAAGGTATCTGCCCTCAGTGATTCCGTACTCAGACAATCTCCGCGACACGGCAAAGAACAACATGACAATAAGGGGGATGATGATGACATAAAACCACCTCGACGCAGTGCTGATCCAGATGTTCTCTGTCCTTTCTCTGATGGGGTGCAACAGCAACAATGCGGACATCCCTGTCGCGATGAATCCGAGGATGAGTTTGCTAACCCAGCCCTGAGGCCAATCCCACGCCAGTAGGATTTTCCCCAGGTAAGCGTACAGTATAACCAGGTAGACGAGAACCAGAGGGAACAGAATGTACTGCGAGAAGATCTTGAGCCCCTTCGGATAATCGGTCACGGCGTCGAGGCTTTCCAGGTCCTCCGGAACGCCCGCGAGGAAAAACCATGTTGTGAATATTCCGTTGATGAACACCCACAACTCTCCATACCGCTTCTCGGGGATGTTTACACCAAAGAGATTGTCGAGCGCCGCGAGAGCGATCGCCAGGCCCGCCCACAAGACGACTGTGTAGAGGTAGGCCGTGAGAATCCTGAGGAGAAGCGTCTTGCAGTAGTTCCAGTACCCTAGCTCGCACTGGTGCCTGAGATATGGTACAGCAAATGCGAACAAGATCAAGCCCATAGCGAGCATGACAAGTCGGAAAACATGGATGTTCGGCGCTCCTGTCAGGTCCTGGGGAACAGACATTGAATACAACGCAACAAGAACTACACCCATGAGTTGCGCTCCAAGCGATACCGGTTTGCTCCACTTCCATTTCTCAGACGTTATTGCGACTCCTGTCAGAAGCGGAAAGCCCAGGACGGCGGCAAAAATAACCTGGAAGAGGAAGGTCGGGCCCGGAGGTCCCTCATAGTCGATCAATACCAACGCACATGCAGTACCGATGATTGCATCGAGGACGACAAACGGAAAACGGATAAACGTACGTTGTGCATCGGCGACGGCTTGAGTAATGGATGGAAGTTTCACGCGCGACCTGGGGATTGAGAGTAAGTGATTGGTTAATTGGTGATTAGTTAATTCGTAGGTGGATGCGTCAGTTATTGCTTCTTTGATCCATCAGGTCATCGAGCCGTCGGGTCATCTATTTAATTCCTTCTGATCTCCGACTCCCGCTGATCGCCTCAGCTATATGTACAGACGCTCCGCGTTGCGCGCGCTGCAGGGGAACTTGCGCCCCTCCATCGTCTACGAATGTGCAGCGCTTTTTCTCAATTGATATTGGCGAAGATCAAGTCTCCCGATAAGCTTGCATTCCCGCTTTCATCATCAAGAGTATTGCGCCGAGGCCGAAAATGACGCTCGCTAGGTTCACAAAGAACCGAACGTAGGGAATGAACGTCAGCGCCTGTATGATGATGACTCCAAGAGCAAGTTTCCAGAAGAGACTCCAGCCCGTCTTTTCTTCTAAAGCGAAAAAACGATTTCCCAGGACGACGCCCAGACTCAATTGCGATAGGTACAGGATCCATAGGAACAGCGTCAGCAGAAGCAGACCGATTGGCAATCCGATGATTGTCACGAGCAACAAGACGGTCAGAATGGGAATAACGATGAGCCCAACAAAACCCCAGAGCAATGATTCGCCAGGCCGTTGTGTTATCATCGAGCCGATTCCCTTGATGAATTTGGGGAAGAGAAACACCAACAACAACCCCATGAGAAGTAAGCCAACCGCCCAGATAGTCTTGACCCAGAAGCGCCACGGACTATATCCGAGGATGTGAGAGACAGGCTGCATTTCCGCCAAGCTGACATCGACATTTCCGTGCACAGTCCCGTCTGCGATTTGGACATGCTCTTTCTCTCTCACGCGAGCCATCACACTGCCTTCAATATTTGCTCCCTGCCGGACAGCAAGATAGTCGCCAGCGAAATTGACATTCCCCTTAATGTTGCCGCTCAAGTCCGCGTCGCCCGAAGCGATTCTTGCCTCTTTTCCAATCGTTCCCGTCACCCCCAGACTTCCACACCCCACCAGGATGTTGCCACTGACAGCAGACGTCCTAAGGAACGAGACCGTTCCTCCTGCAGCCGAGACATCTTTCCCGACCTTTCCGCTAAAACGAATCGTTCCTCCTACAGCACGGATATGATCGGTGACGGTGCCTGAAATGGTCACCTGGCCACCGGCGACCAGAAGGTCGCCGTTAATCGTCCCATTCACTTCGACGACTCCACCTGCGACGTACGCATCGCCGTTTACCGTTCCTTCAATCAAAACATCATCACCAGCAGCGAAATACCACCCCTCATGCATCTCACTAGCAGAGAGGATAACTCGCCTCGTTCTTTTTTCCTTCTCGTGCTGCCAGCCATCGCAGGCAACGATAGCAAAGGCAAGAAGTGAAAAAAGAATGAACTTAGGATAGATAGAAAATCGTGAACCCATATAGCCCTCCTTTTTAAGGCCTGAGAAATTGACAACCAACTGTACCAATCAGCGCGTGCAATCGGAAGTCCGATTTTCCCACAATCTAGTTCTTCATCGGAGCATTAACTCAACCATTCAAGGATCGATGATTCAATGAACCGATGATTCAATTATTCCGTTGTTCTTCAGAAACTCCTTAATTGCCGCAAAGACTTTCGTCATTTCCTCCTTCGAGAATCCTCCATGCTTGCCTCCAGGAATCGTAACCAGCTGGTTTGGCACACCCGCCTTTGTGAGGCTTTCGTGCAGACGTACAGCATGAGCATAGGGAACGAGCTGGTCCTTGTCACCGTGCACGGTGAAGATCGGTGGCAAGCCTTTGCGAACATACGTCATCGGGGACATTTTCTGAGCGAGCGTTTCTTTATCGCTCAGATTGCTCAACCAGTTCACGGCATATTCCTGCCTGTTCGGTCCCGAGAGAAGATCTTTCACGTCAGTAATGCCGTACCAATTCACGATGGCAGCGACCTTGGGCTCAACACCGGCGTAGTCCCAATCGGTCGGGATGTCAAATCCGTAAGAGGGATCGAGCATTCCCGTCATAAGCGCCAAATGGCCACCGGCTGAGCCGCCTGTGACGATGATTTTCGTTGTGTCGAAACCATACTGTTTCGCGTTCTTGAAGACCCAACGCAACGCGAGACGGCAATCCTGCACCGCAGCGGGAGCCAATGACACTCTCGCAAGCCTATATTCGACGTTTACGACAGAGAGACCCATTTCTAAATACGGAAGGATCCCCATCACTGACGACTCTTTCGCACCAGCAACCCATCCTCCACCATGGATGTAGACCACTGTTGGTGTCGTCCGACCAGGATTGTTCCGTATGTATGCATCGAGCTTGCAATCGTAGTTATTGGCCGTGGAATAGACAATATTCGGGACGATCCTATAGTCGTTGACGCCATTGTAGGTCCATGAAGGAGTTTCTTGAGCGCGTCCTTGGGCGACAAAAAGAAAAAGGAATACAAAAGAGAGCGATGTGCGGTTTTTCATAGTGGATCCTTTCATAAAACTGAAGTGTGAGCGATCGATTCTCCAGAAGTAATGATTTCAGCAGGCACTGCAGAACCCCCATGATCTCGAGCGAGATTTGCAGACTCCGTTAGGAATGTGGTGCGGTCAATATTAATCCGTCTCATCGGGAGACGGGCCATCTGTAATGAATTGGCAGGAAAACTACTTCAACCCACAGCCAAAGTCAAACCAGAGGAATGGAAACAATTCTTGAAGCACATTGAATGTCTTATGCTATAAGGGCTTAACCTCGTTCAGATTCGAACGCACATCCAGCGTCAGTTCTTGAGGATGTGGCAATCCACGAGCGTTCTTGAGCAGGAATGCTGGGAGGACAAGCTCCTCCAACGTTTGAGGCCTGTCAACCCAGAGTCCAGGCCTCAACGCTCTGCGTGGGAACGGCGACATCGCCGTCATTTTCTCCCAAGCAGCGCGGCGCCAAGCCGTCGATCCAAGCCATAATAATCCTCCCTGAAATGCACAATCCCGTTCTTCTCCTTCCACGCCGTGCAATAGACGACGTGAACGGGAATAGGATGCTTCAGGAGAAGAGACTGCTCCATCTTCCGCGCGATGACGGTATCGATGCGTTCGCGATTCCAAGTTGGGGATTCCATCAAGATGTATTCGGCCAAGTCCAGCGGCTTCTCGAGGCGTATGCAGCCGTGACTGAACATCCGAACGTTCTTCGGAAAATCTTCCCGATACGGAGTGTCATGGAGATAGATGCTGTGTTCGTTCGGCACGAGAAACTTCACCTGCCCCATAATGTTCTGTGGTCCGGCTTCCTGACGCAGGAAAAAGTCGATGTCTTTCGGATCCATCTCCTTGATGTTGATCGTGCGGGGATCAATTTGCCGAAGCGAATCTCCCTTCCTGCGCCAGAGCGTCATGTTGTTGCCGCGCAGGTAGTTCGAATCGGCCTTCATGTAATTGATCAACTCCTTCGTAAGTATGTCATCCGGAGCGATCCAATGAACATTGAAAAGAACGTGAGACATCGCGGCACTGAACACGGGTGTTTGCCACTCGGGCAGACCGAGCACGACTTTCATCGTCAACTCCTGTTTCCCCTCGTTCTCCACAACCAGGCGGAAATCAGGGATGTTGACCCGGATATGTTTGCGGCCGAGGTCGTGCGGCATCCATCGCCAGCGCTCCAGGTTGACTTTGATCTGCTCGATCCGTTTCTGTACCGGCACGTTCAGAGTGACAATTGTTGTGCTGTCCGCGACACCCGAAGGTTCGAGCCCGTGCCTCCTCTGGAATGACCGCAGTCCGTCAACCAGCGTAGAATCAAACTCGTCGGTGCTCCAGCCGGTACGATGGCTCAGATCGCCGGAAACCCAAAGACGGTTCCTCAGTGCGAGCACACGTTTCCCGGAATCTCCCCCCTTCAACGTTTGTCCTGCAGGGACACTCCCCCATCCACCTTTCTTCTTCAACACCTCGAACGACGCAAGCATTTCCTTCAATCCCTCATACATTGAATGTCGAGGCAACAATGCTCGAAGACCCACCCTCATCGCATGCGATTCAAGTGATCCCGTAAGAAGACTATCATACGTCGCGCCTTTCCACCCGATTGTCCGGCGTAGTTTCAGCGAATCGCGATCGATCTTCCCTTCTCGGAGGTGGGAAGCAAAGAGGAGGTAGGCGTCTGTCAACAAGAGGTCCAGATCGGTCCGGAGCTGAGGGGCGATGGGCTCTCTGCCGGTATAGCTCCGTTTCAGTTCGGTCAAAGCAGTATTGATCGCATCGAGATGATAGTCACGCGGATCCAGTCCTTCGAGATCAGACTCATTGAGGGCAGCGAGCACAGAATCTGCGTCAAGAAGAAGACTTTTGTCGACACTCCAGGTAGGATGGAACTGACGATTCTCATAGAATGTCCGTACCCACTCCGGGGAGCAAAGTGTATCTTCCCGGACAAGGATTTTGGCATAAGCCGTTGATGCAGTCAGGCGATTGCGGAGTTCCTGGACAACAGGATCAGTGACCGTCGCTTTTTCCCCGCAGCCAGCGAGGAAAAGAAGCAGAAGTGAGCAGAAAAAAAGGAGGGATTGCGGAGTGCGTCTCATATGTTAGCGGACAATATCGCTTCCAAGACGCCGAGATTCAAGGGCAATCAGATCAGTGTGGGCCGGCCAGAAAAGACATCAAGACCATAGAAAAAGTCGAAACTCTAGATCCGAAATCCTAGGGAAATCCGAATCACGAAATTCCAAGAGGCACCTGTCTCAAGAATCGCTGTCACTGCCAGAGGTACCCTTTTCTGGATTCCCGCTTAAGACGTGCGGGAATGACAATCATCTTCTTTTATTTTTTTCGATACTCGGATTTGTTTTGGATTTCGCAATTCGATTTTCAGATCTACTTACTGTCC
>JAPLFP010000192.1 GCA_026390585.1 Ignavibacteriales bacterium
CTCGTTCTTCTCCAGTACGGCATATTCGGCTGGGGTGTCATCGTGAAGTGGAAAGACATGAAGACTACCCTTCTTGTTATGGTTTTCTCGTTGATCTACATGTTGATGGTTCTGTTGTATCCGGTTAATGATTTGCGCTTCCTCGTGCCATTGATGGTGCTGATTCTGTACTACGGCGTCATTGGTGGATATGACATCGCGATGCGGCTTTCGGGTTCAGAAGAGAGAAACAGGCTTCTGCGAGGGTTGTTGGTCGTCTGTTGCTTGGTTCTCGCCGTGCCCAACAGTATTTGGATCTACAACTACATCGCGAACAACCGGGAGTACCTAAGGAAGGTCAACGATCCGGTAAAGCCGTACATCACGGAATTGCGTACGCCGGAGGTCTTTGTCCGACCCGCATCGCTTGTCGGAACCTGGATCGCCGATCACTCTGCACCTTCAACGACGGTTCTTGCCCGCTGGAAGGAACTGACGTTTTGGCTGAAAGGGAGGAAGATTCTCGACACGGATCCTCTGCTTTCGCTGACTCTGTTTGAAGGGATTCTGCGCGACTACAACGTTGGCTACATGGTCGCGCTTGTCACCGACCCCGGCATTCGTGAGTTTGAGTTCCAGATGATGCAAACAAAGAAATTCGCATTCACGTCTGTTTATCGGGCTGGAAGTCTTGAAGTCATTCAGGTCGACCACCTGTATCGCCGCAATCAGCTTGTCCGGACGACCGATGTAACACCAATGGTTCAGCCCTCCGATTCCACGCTCATCCGCGAGGCAAATGCGCGCGCCTTGTTCCAGATCGGAGTCCGGGCGCTCGATTCTGGACGCGAGGAAGAAGCGTTGAATGCGTTTACGATCCTTCTTGAGCTTTCCCGCGGCTCGGGATATATGGCGCTGTTTCGAGGAATCGCTTTGGAGTTCGGAGGGAAGTACCAGGAGGCGCTGAGTCTTTTTGATCAATTCCGATATCAACCTACGGCGAGGGCAAAACGGTATTTCGCGAGGACGCAGAAAGTGGATCCCACCCACATCATGATCAGACCCATCCGCGGGATTTTTTCTTTGATGGACTCAGTCAAATGGGCAAAGACGCCGGTCGAGCGCCGGGGATATGAGTTGAGAATAGCGAAGGCGTTTACGGCTCTCGGGCTCCGGGAACTCAGCATCGATATGTCACTTGCGATCCTTGAAGAAGACCCCAACAACGTCGGTGCGCTCGAGAACCTCGCCCAGGCTTATGATGTGAAAGATCGACGACGGCCCGCGATTCGGGTCCTGCAGCGCTTGATGGTACTCAAGCCTGAAGACAAGACGGTGCGTGACAGGCTTGACGATCTGATGAGCCGGATGTAGGTTCGACACGCATGGATTTTGCGCGAAGCGGCGGGGACGCTGTCGTCCCGAAACGTATTTGTTCGGGACCTCGTCTTTAGACCCCAAGCAGAAGTCCCGCTCCTCAGGATTCCGCTCATCGGCGGGATTCATAAAGCGGAACTTCTCGGGGTGACATGATTTCTTTCCTTTTGGCAAGAGGTGACTTTTTTGTTGAGCTTCTGCTGTTTCCTCCCATGAATCAGAGCAATCGATCGTCGAACGGCAACGATGGGTCAGAATCCAATTCCCACGTACACAGCTGCTACTCTGTTGAACATCTTGTACGTCCCATTCTTGTCGATCGTTGATAGCCCCAAATTGTAGCGGGCGTCAACTCTCAGGCCGGAGAATCCAATTCCAAGCCCTACCACTGCTCCAAGGTCATTCCCGGCTATGGCGTTTTTGACGTCCACTTCAGAGTTCGTGACGGTGGATCCCTCTGTTTTGCGTTTGGCGCTCAAGAGAATGCTGTACGACGGTCCGGCATAGAGATATGTTCGTACCACTGGGATGGGCAAAAAGTACTTCAAGAGAACCGGAATATCGACATAGGCGTAGTTGTCGGTGAAGGTGTTGTTGCCAATTGCGATCTTCGAACCCTTCATGCTGTACAATGCCTCTGGTTCAATTGAGAAAGGGCCCGGAATATTGATTTCGAGGTACAGACCTGCCGCGTATCCTGTCACGCCCTTCGCGTCGCTCGAGACATCAGCGCCGGATAACGATGCCATATTCAGCCCGCCGATGAGACCTTTGGAAATGCCGAGTTGTGCAAACGCCGCGGAAGAGAAAATGCAGAGCAGGAGAATCGAGAAGCCGGTTTTTTTCATGTTCCCTCCAGAAAAGTGATAATCGCATTTGAAGCCCCTGAACCGTCTGTATCCAGAGGCAATTCAACGCCAAGGTACGAGGCGGCCCGTTCAATGTCAACTCTACAGGCTCGCTCCAATGAGGAACTCTCTCATTTGTTTCTTTTCGCTAATCGCCTTATCTTCATCGGCGCAGGAGGACCTGCTTTGTGATTAGCCAATACTGACCTACGGCTGAATGAAAATAAATCTGCCTTCAGTAGAATTAGAGCCTGTAGAACAGCAGGGACAGCGTCCTCTGGATAGGCTCACTTTTGTGTCGCTCGTCTACCTTGGAATACCTCTTGCATTGTTTCTCGCCGGATGGTTAAGGGCTCCTTTCGCGGTAGCGTTGGTAGCCCTTTTGTGTCTGGCAATCTATGCTGCATGGCGAATTTGTCACACAAACTCCCCACCGTTTCAAATTAGTTTGTTGCACCTTGTCCTCGTGTGTGCAGCCGTCTGTTGGGTCTGTTTTGGGGGGGCTGGACACGTGTTGTACGCAAACCGGTTCGACTGGACTGTGAGACATGCGGTTTTGCGCGATTTGACGGTGGCATCTTGGCCACCGGGCTACGACATAGGAGGATCAGTCCTCTGGTTTCTCCGGTGCCCCGTGGGGTACTATCTTCCTGCCGCTCTCGGAGGGAAGATTTTCGGCCTGATCAGTGCAGATGCCTTCCTTTGGCTTTGGACAGTAATTGGCGTGTGCATTTTTCTATGGTTGCTCCCAATTCAGTCCCGGCGTCCAGGGAGGATGGGACTTGCGATCGTTGCGGTTGTTCTTTTCAGTGGGATGGATATCATCGGTTGGTTGACGCTTTGGGGATTTTACCCGCCCCTCTATCGACACCTGGAATGGTGGGCGCAGATGTTCCAGTATTCTTCGAATACTACCTTGCTCTTCTGGGCTCCCAATCACGCGCTTCCAGCCTGGATTGCAGCTGCATTGTTTTGGAGGCACTGGAAAACAGATGCGTTCATTGCAATCTCGCCTCTCCTATTATCTCTGCTCCCGGTTTGGTCTCCTTTCGCAGTGATCGGCATGTTGCCTTTCTACGCATTGCTCGCCTTTCGAGTGATTCGTGACAGGAAAATTGGAGCGTTCAGCTTGCCACTCATGGGGATATCTCTTTTGCTTACTTTTGCGGTGGTGGCTTATCTCAGTATGGACCTTGCGAGCATCCCTAGTAGCACCTCCATGGATGAGAGATATTTCTCCTTCTTCTTCGAAAGATATCCACTCTTTGTAATTCTGGAATTTGGCGCACTTGCGGCGTTGCTTTGGAAATCCAACCGCGGCCCTGTTCTTCTCTTTTCGGTGATCGTCTTGCTCGGACTCCCGTTTATTCGATTCGGAGCCAATAATGATTTCGCGATGAGAGCATCAGTACCGGCATTGGCGTTCCTTTGTATTGCTACATTGGATTTTCTTCAACGGGCAACAAAGGAATCTCGCGGCAGGATGATTGCCGTGTGTTCGATACTTCTTCTGGGTGCAGTGACACCCTTTCATGAGTTCTACCGGGCCGTCAGTTTTCCTCATTGGGAGCCAAGTCAGACGATCACTGTGATGGACTTTGGGCCCATTCCTCCCTCGAGCTATGTTTGCCGCCATGAACACACATGGATGCAAGATATCTTTCGAGATCCCGCAGGCATTCTTAAGACAACACTTCCTGCAGAGCCCATGCGTTACCGACCAGAGGAGTATCCATGATCGTCGGAGATCGCGCACGAGTATCAAACAACTCAAGGACAAGATGAGCAAAAGAACTGCGGTGATCATCGGTGCGGGCCCGGCTGGATTGACGGCCGCTTTCGAATTTCTCAAGAGATCGGATATTCGGCCGGTCGTGTTCGAGTCAACGGACATGGTCGGTGGTATCGCACGCACGGTGAACCATCGGGGCAACAGGATCGACATTGGCGGGCATCGGTTTTTCTCCAAGTCAGCAAGAGTGACGAGGTGGTGGCTCTCGATGTTTCCACTTCAGGGGATCAAGGTTTCTGAAATAGAGCCAGCAGGGAAGATACTGGGAGACGCAATGCACACTCCCGAAGCCTCCAATCTGGAAAGCGGCCCGGATCCCACAAAGACTGACCGCGTCATGCTGTTTCGGAGCCGTATCTCGCGAATACTCTACCGTCGTCAGTTTTTCAAGTACCCTCTCTCTCTCGAGTTCGCGACGTTTAGAAAAATGGGTTTCGTGAACACAGCGCGAATTGGAGTGAGCTATCTCTGGGCAAAGATGATCCCGATCAAACCGGAAGCATCGCTCCAGGATTTCTTCATCAATCGCTTCGGCCATGAGCTGTACACCACGTTCTTCAAGAACTATACTGAAAAGGTCTGGGGCGTGCCGTGTACGGAAATCAAGCCTGATTGGGGAGCTCAGCGCATCAAGGGGCTCTCGATTTCAAAAGTCCTGGGACAAGCGATCAAGTCAATCCTCACCAAGAGAATGGGCTTTCGACAAAAAGGAATTGAAACGAGCCTGGTCGACTACTTTCTCTATCCCAAATTCGGACCTGGACAGCTGTGGGAAGATGTCGCTGCTCAGGTTCAAGAGAAGGGAGGCAAAGTTCTTCTTCGCCATACGGTCATGGGGCTTCAATGTGAAGGGAAGAAGATTTCGCGTGTCGAAGTCAGAGATGAAGCGACCGGAGAGATACAGACCGTGGATGCCGACTATGTGATCTCTACCATGCCCATACGTGATCTCGTCAAGGGGATTCGTGGTGCCGTGCCTGATGATGTCGGGCTGGCAGCTCGGGATCTTCAATACAGAGATTTCCTGACCGTGGGGGTACTCTACTCCAAGCTAAAAACACCTGACGGCAAACTGCCGGACAATTGGATCTACGTGCAAGAGGCGGATGTCAAAGTTGGCAGGATTCAAGTCTTCAATAACTGGAGCCCGTATCTCATCGACAATCCAGACCACATGTGGCTTGGACTCGAGTACTTCTGCCAGGAAGGGGACGAGCTTTGGGCAACGCCGGACAGTGAGCTCATCAACCTGGGGATTCGGGAAATGGCCAGCCTTGGGTTAGCAGATCCGAAGAACTTTGTCGATGGCGTCGTCATCAGAATGCCGAAAGCATATCCTGCCTATTTTGGCGGGTATGAACGGTTCCATCTTATCAGACAATACGTTGATCAGTTCGAGAATCTTTTCCTCATCGGCAGGAATGGGATGCACCGATATAACAATCAGGATCACTCAATGCTGACGGCAATGACAGCTATTGATAATATCCTCGAGAATATTACGACCAAAGAAAACATCTGGAAAGTGAATACCGAAGCCGAGTATCACGAGAAGAAATGAATTGGCAGAATTGTGAATACAAGCCATCTCAGAAACGGTCACGCAAAGGCGCAAAGACGCTCGCAACGACATACAACCCGGTCATTGCGAGGAGTCCCGCTGCTTCCTGACGGGACGACGAAGTTCCGCTCTATGTTCCGCTTTATGAATCCCGCCCGTGAGCGGAATCCTGAGAAGCGGGAAATCCCGCTCATAGGCGGAATCCAAGAGCGGGACAATCTATCCATGTATAGATTGCTTCGCGAAGAACGCTCGCAATGACTCGTTGGTTCGATTCATTGCGAGGACCGGGACTTGGCGTGAGATGTTTTAGACAGGTCCTAGACTTCTCAAGAGCGAGGTTCTCTCATGAGTGAGGGGAAAAACAAGCTTTCGATCCAAATGTTGAAGTATGCACTCGTTGGGGGAACTGCATTCCTGCTCGACTTCTCGATGCTTTACGTCCTCACGGACTACCTCCACATCTACTATATACTCTCCGCGACTGCAGCATTCATCGCGGGATTGCTCTGCAACTACGTCTTGAGTGTGTACTGGGTTTTCAATGAACGAGCGCTTTCAAACAAGCTCGCGGAGTTTCTCGTCTTTTCTTCGATCGGTGTCATCGGTCTTCTGTTGAACGATGGGTTGATATGGACTCTGACTGAAGTGGGAAAGATGCACTACCTCGCATCGAAAGTGCTCGCAGCGGTGGTGATCTTCTTCTGGAATTTCTTCGCCAGGCGGCAGGTCCTATTCAGAAGCCGAGCAAAAACCTCAAAATGAACAATGCCGTCCTCGGAAAACAATCTTAGAATCGCGAACGCGGAAGCTGATTTCCAATAGAGAAAATGCTCTCATGCCCTCATCAACTGATCGCACACCAAAAATATCCTGGGATCTCATCATTGCTGCAGCAATCCTGCTGGGTGTCTATTTTGTACTAGTTTGGGCGCACGATGGTTTTGGTCTCGCTGACTTCAACTATTTCAGCAGCAGCGGGCCCTACATGCTCAACATTCCCACCCCATTTGTGAGATCACAGTTCTGGAAAATCCTCATACTCCTTCCCGCAACAGTCCTGGCTTCCGTTGCCATGAGCAGATCGGGATTACGGTTCCGCTTTCCGATGGCACTCAACTATCGCCTGGCTGTCGGGTCATTGATGCTCATTGCGGCAACCGTTCTTGTCTTCTCGACTCAGTACCTTTTGCATGAGACGGAGGTCACTGACGATGAAAACACCTTCGATTTCCAGGCTCACACGCTTCTCCTCGGCAGAGTTGTCAATCCACCGCCGCCAGTAGTAGAGAGCTTCCACAACGTCTTTATCATCAACGACGGCAAGCAGTGGGTTGGCAAGTACACTCTAGGACATCCCTTGATCATTGCGATCGGAATGGCATTGGGGAATCGCTATTGTCTTACTATCACTCTGAGCGTCCTTACGCTCCTTCTCGTGTATCTCATCTCATTGAAAATTTATGGAGACAGGAAAGTTGCCCTTCTCACTCTCTGCCTCGGAGCTATCTCACCCTTTTTCTATCTCGTCTCATCATCCCGATTGAGTCACACGACCACCGCATTTTTTCTTGCGTTGTTTATGTATCTCTTTCTACAATCAAGGAGCATGAGTGAGAAGAAACACGGAGGGACGTTCATCGCATTTCTAGCAGGACTTGCCCTCGGCTATGCCTTCAATGTCCGTTCACTGACAGCTCTTGGTTTTGTCGCGCCTTTCTGCGTAGTGGCGGTCATAGATGTTCGCCAACAAAAACCGGGAACACTCTTGAGAGGTTTGTTTCTTACGGCGGGTTTCGCATTGGTGGTTGGTATAACCTTGTGGTACAATGCCATCGTCACCGGGAACGCATTGACGTTTCCATTCCATTACTATAATAGCGCTGAGGAACTCGGTTTCGGCGCGTTTGGGCACACCTTCCTGGCTTCGGTCCGCAATCTTGGAGTGAGCATTGGCAGACTCAATGGGGTTTTTCTTGGTTTCCCCCTCAGTTTCTTGTTCCTCTTCGCTGTCCTGTTTGATCGCAAGGGATTCGGAGACTATGTGTCATTCGGAATCCTCGGTGGCATTGCTGTCGCATACCTCTTTTATTACTCTCCAGGTGTTTCAGATCTTGGCCCGGTCTATTATTACGAGACCATGATCCCGCTTCTGCTACTCAGCGCACGGGCCGTCGTCTCCCTTCACCGTTTGTTTACTGATCACTTCTCGCACGGAAACGCATTGGTCCCCAATTTTCTCGTTCTCTCGGGAATCCTGGCGTTGGTCACATATGTTCCTGAACAAATCTCTCACGTCCATCGGCTGACGGATCAGATTCGTGAACCTTATGAAGTCGTCCGATCGGCGAATGTTCAACATGGGTTGGTCCTCATAAAATCGCGAATGGACAAAGGATGGGTTTTCGGCTACAGGAACCCATCTCCTGATTTCACAGAGAATATCATCTACGCCCGGTACGCAGACACGGCCTCCAACCTTGCACTCACAGGATATTTTCGAGACAGGATGCCATACATCCTCGACCGGGACAGTAGCAAGGCGCGGTGGAGACTTGTGGCAGTTGATCGGGCCACGTTACAGCCTTTGCCATTGCAGTGAGAACAGCAGGCGGCATCTTCAACTGAACCCGCGAACATTCTCCTGACGTGGAATCTTGCCACAAATGGCCTTACATTGTGGAAAGAATGATAGGGAACGACAAGAACACCATGTCTGGTCAGAAAAAGCAAAGAGGAGCATACGCGTGAAAGGAATCATACTTGCGGGTGGTGCGGGTACAAGACTGTATCCGGCAACTGTTGCCTTGTGCAAGCAACTCTTACCTATCTATGACAAGCCCATGATATATTATCCCTTGTCAGTGTTGATGCTGGCCGGGATTCGCGATATCCTTGTTATCTCGACTCCGGCCGATCTGGATCGTTTTCGGTCGCTCCTGAAGGACGGTTCACAATGGGGGGTTGCATTTCACTACGCAGAACAACCGCGTCCTGAGGGGATCGCTCAAGCATTTATCATTGGCAAACAGTTCATTGGCGACACTCCCGTCGCGCTCGTCCTTGGTGACAACATCTTCTACGGCCAAGGTCTTGTCCAGCTGCTCCAAAAAGCTGCGCAAAGCTCAAGTGGTGCGACGGTGTTCGGCTACTTTGTAAAACACCCTGGACAATACGGCGTGGTCGAATTTGATCAAGATGGCAGAGTCATCAGCATAGAAGAAAAACCCGAGTTGCCAAAATCAGACTATGCTGTCACGGGCTTGTATTTCTTCGACAGCCAAGTGTGTGACATCGTTCGATCCCTGAGGCCTTCCGCGCGAGGGGAATTGGAGATTACTGACGTGAACAATCAGTACCTCCGTCGAGGACAGTTGCGTGTTGAGATCATGGGCCGTGGAATGGCATGGTTGGATACGGGCACTCACGAATCGCTGCTTCAAGCGTCTAATTTTGTCCATGCAATTGAAGAACGGCAGGGGCTCAAAATCGCTTGTCCGGAAGAAATCGCATTCGGTGCAGGATGGATATCGGCCGATCAGCTTCGTCAGCTTGCAGAGCCAATGAAAAAGAATGCCTATGGCCAGTATTTACTCGGACTCTTGGGTACGTAGGTTGAGTTTGATACTTCCGGGTGCGAGCCGCCAGGGATTCCAGGTGGAGAGCCCGGGCGACCCCTCTTTACAATAACTAACACGCTCTGTATTTTATTGAATTGAAGTTGAGTTTTGTGGAGGCCAACCGATGACTCGCGAAAAAGCACTTCAGTTAATGCAGGTTTCTCTCGATAGTTTGCAGCGCTCAGGCGTTTTGAAGGAGAGAATCGAGGTCAGTTCCGATACTGTCATCCTGGGTTCGCGTTCTTCTTTGGACTCCCTGGGTTTTGTGACGTTCATCTCAGATCTTGAAGAGCGCGTGAGTGCGGAATCTGGCAGAGAACGTTACCTTGTCATAGGTGACATTCACTCCTTGAATGCCGATCAGACATTTCTCTCTGCAGCCATTCTTGCGGAATACATTGAGAGAATAACACAATGATGGTGAAGACATGGTGAATGACAACTCTCCCGCGATGGTGATCACTGGAACAAGTCGGGGTATTGGAAATGGAATGGCCCATTTCTTCCTTGGCAAAGGTTTTCGTGTGGCTGGTTGCAGCCGGGCCGAATCGACTATCACTCATGAAAACTACATCCATGCTCGACTTAATGTCGGAGCAGAAGAGCAGGTAAGGACGTGGGTCAGGTCCATAAAGAACGATTTTGGTCGGATCGATATTCTGGTATGCAACGCTGGATATGCGCCCGCAAATCTCCTGATGGCGATGACTCCAGGTGACGTTCTCGAGGATTTGTTCAGAACAAATATTGCCGGGAGCTATTATGTCTGTCGCGAGGTTTCTAAGGTGATGGTGCTTCAGAAATCTGGAAGAATCATCACAACATCGTCTATGGCAGTTGGGCTGCATGAAGAGGGGACCTCTGCCTATGCTGCGTCGAAAAGTGCTATAGTCGAAATGACGAAGATCATGGCAAAGGAGCTTGCTCCACTTGGAATTACATGTAATGTTATAGCTCCATCAATGTATATGACAGATGCCGTCCAGAAGCTGGGTGACAAAGTGATCGATCGCGCACTAGACAAATTGACGATCAAGCGCAAATTGACCATTGAAGAAATCTGCAATGTTGTTACTTTTTTTGCTGACCCGGTAAGCAGCTGTATAACCGGGCAGGTCATTTATATGGGACTGGTATGTTGAAAGGGCCACTGACGACGGTTGAATTCGCTAAAGGCGATCACCTGGTTACTTGTGTCGTTAATGATGAGACATGGAAACAGAATGCGTACATCATCGCCTCTATCCCTTCAGGCGGGAAAACTGTGATTGATCCGGGCGGGAATGCTGAGCGGATGATTCAATGTATTCTCGAAGGGAACGGGGCGCTGAACCGCATTCTCCTTACGCATGCACATTTTGACCATGTCGGCGCAGCCTCACAGTTGTCAGAGCATTTTGGCGTAGCTTGCGAACTGCACAAGAACGACATCCGGTTGCTGATGCATGCTCCAATGTATGCATTGAGATTCGCAAACAAAACTATCCCTGCCGTCACTTTCTTTAAGGCGTTTGATGAACAAGGTGAAAGTGCGGAAAGCTCTGCGGTGAGGGCAATCCATACACCGGGACATACGCAGGGTAGCACGTGCTACCTCTTTGATGGATTTGTGTTCACTGGGGATACGATCCTTTTTGAGCATGTTGGCCGGACGGATCTGCCAGGCGGCGACTCAACAATGATTGGCCAGTCAATTGATCGATTGTTGGAAAATCTCGATGAAGATACAACGATCTTCCCTGGCCATGGCAAGCCGTGGAGTGTGCGTGAGGCGAAGGCTTGGTGGAACAAAGTAAAAGACACCCCCCCCACAATTTGATGGCTCTGATTTGGAAGCTGTC